>JAZNVD010000202.1:0-4395 GCA_045592645.1 Candidatus Ornithomonoglobus sp.
CCCCTCAGCTTGTGGTAAAACAAACCTTGCAATGTTAATTCCGCCTGAATACTTAAAAGAAAAAGGTTATAAAGTTTGGACAGTAGGCGACGATATTGCTTGGCTCAGAATCGGTAAAGACGGAAGACTTTATGCTATCAACCCCGAAGCAGGATTCTTTGGTGTTGCTCCCGGAACAAGCGTTAAAACAAACTTTAACGCATTAGAATCAACAAAGAAAAACACAATCTTTACAAATGTTGCAATAAACAACGACGATATGACAGTTTGGTGGGAAGGTCTTGATAAGAATCCTCCCGTTAATGCAACAGAGTGGAAGCGTCCAAAGGTTAACGGCCCCGCGTTCGTTGCAGCGGGCGGCAAGCTTGCTCATCCCAACTCAAGATTTACAGCTCCTGCTGCTAACTGTCCTTGCATTTCAAGCGAGTTCGAGAATCCCCAGGGTGTTCCCGTATCAGCTATCGTATTTGGCGGACGTCGTGCAAAGTGTGCTCCGTTGGTATATCAGTCAAGAGATTGGCAGCATGGTACATTCGTAGGTGCTATTATGGCTTCAGAGACAACAGCAGCTGCTGCAGGTGCAGTTGGCGTTGTTCGTCGTGATCCTATGGCTATGAAGCCCTTTGTTGGCTACAATATGGCATCATATTGGGGTCACTGGTTAGAGATGGGTAAGAAGCTTGGTGAGAAGGCTCCCAAGATTTTCCATGTTAACTGGTTCAGAAAGGACGACGAGGGTAACTTCTTATGGCCCGGATTTGGCGACAATATGCGTGTTCTTCTATGGATACTTGACCGTTGCGACGGTAAGGTAGATGCTAAGGAGTGCGCTATCGGTTACGTTCCCAATGCTGATGATATTGACATCACAGACCTTGATATGACTAAGGAAGAGCTTGAAGCACTTCTTACAATCGACGCTAACGAGTGGGTTAAGGACGTTGAGGATCCTGAGACAGGTATCAAGAAGTACTTCGCACAGTTTGGCGATATGCTACCCAAGGAGATGGCTGACGAGCTTGCGAAGCTTGAGGCTAACCTTAAGGCAGCACTATAATCTACGTTATATTAAAAGCCCCGAATATTCGGGGCTTTTATAAACCTTATAAAAGGAGTGATAATATGCTACGTAAATTAACAGCTATAATGGCAGCTGCAGTGTTACTTATAACAGGTTGTGCTACTAAAGTTAAAGACCCTGACAGCATTACTGAAGGCTACAGAATGGCAAAGGTAAACGGTGTTCTCTATTACGATACAGCCAGAGAGAGTGAAATTGATGCCCGTTGCGGAGTAATGGACGGTGAGATTGCAAAAGCAGGGGAGGCAGATGAAATTCCTGTTGATGATAATACCTGTAACTTTGACGGAGCAAACGGCTGGCAGTCAGGAGCAGAGGGCGAAATCGAAATCTGCATTGACGGAAAGTGGATGGTTTTCTGCGCAATTGATGATGTTCTGACTGACTTTAGTCAATTTAAATACTGTAAGTATATGGAGGGAACATTGCCCGACGCAGAGATAACAGATAAGATGCTTGTCCTTACAAGTGAGAAGGATGCTACATATAATGATGTTATGACATTTTATATGAATGCCGACCCCGACGAGGAAAGCAAATATTATCCTATATATCTGTCAGAAGAATAAAAAGAGATGCGGAAGTAATTCCGCATCTCTTTTATAGTTCAATCTGACTTGCTGTAAATGATTTCTCACTGCCATCGGGGAGGATTACACGTTTTGTAACTCCCTCGGGGGCAGTTATTTTAATGTTAAAGTTATTATCTGTATTTGTCCAGTTAACAGCAATATTACCGAATCGTGTTGGAACCGTACCTTTGGCAAAGTTCAGTCCTGCCGTTGTGGGTGAAATTATAATTTCATCGTCAATGCCTACCTTAACGCCAAGCACATTGGCAGACAGTTCATAAAGGGGAGCACTGCTCCACGCGTGACATTCACTTCGGGGACTGTCGGGGTTTTCGCACCACGATGTACAGTGGAGGTCAATCATCTTGTTCCAACCGTCAAGGTTATTGAAGATTTCATCCGTCATTCCGCACTTTTCCAATGCACGGAACAGGTAATAGCTCATTGAGAAGGTTGATTTTTCAATATCCTTGTCATTAAGGTGTTTTGCAATCGCCTTTGCATCATCACCCTTTTCAAGCTCTGCAATAATTGACCACATAATGGTATGGGCGCTGTAGCCACTGCCGGGTCTGCCGTCGGAATATAAGCCGCGGTGAGTATCATAGCAATGAGTCTTGATTGCCTTTTTCAGTGCAACATATCTTTCTCTGTATTCATCTGCCAAGCCTGTTCTGCCTGCTCTGCGACAGATTTCCTCACCGCACAGAAGTGCGTAAGCATAGTACATATTAAATATGGTCAAAGGCTCGCCGTCGCTGACACGGGGAACGCCCTTATCACCCCAGATGGGGACCCAGTCAACGAAGTCCCAATATATGCTCTTAAGAATAAGACCATCAGGTGAAAGGTTTGTATCAAAGTATGTGAAAACTTTATCCATGGTTGAAATATGCTTTTTTGCAAAAGCAATATCCTTTGAATATACCATATAATCATAGAGCATAAACACCCAGAAGAATGCAAAGCCCGGGATGACTTGTCTGTTGGTCGACGGGTAGTTTGCAAGGATAAGTCCTGTTGACTCCTGGGATGCGGCAAACTCATCAATGCTTTTTCTGATTATACGCTTGTCGTGGGACATTCTCATAAGCACTGAAGCTTCAATTGCCGAGTCCATAACATACTGCTGTTGTTCATAGTACGGGCAATCGTAGAATGTATCGTGAGTACAGCAGAGCATTGTGTTAATACTTATATTGTACATTTTATTAAAGTACTTATCGGAGCAACTAAAATCGCTGACAATATCCACGGGATAGTGCCAGAAATTGGCTTTAACGCCGCCAAAGGCTTCTTTAATATTGTCAGCCTCAATTCTGATGTAACGGAAAGCTCTCCACCAGAACGGGCTGTAGGTTGTCTTTTCGGTGGTTTTTATGGCATCAAAGTAGCCTTTGATTTCGCCTGTTGTATCATCACGCATTGCCTTACCCTCGGGGAAGGTATAGCACTCCGCATAAGTGATTTTTGCATCAATGGGTGAGTTAAATTCAAAGCTTACCCGTGCAGTTGTGTAAACGCCTGCGTCAAGCTCAAGGAAATTATCACCGCTTTTAACAACAGTAAAGTTTACTTCCTCATTGGGGAAAAGCATCGGAATTGGGCGTGGTTCAAGTATTTCGCCTGTGGGATGACCGTAAGTGGTTTCCACACCCTTATCAAAATCTATGTAAAACATATTGTTGGTACATACCGTATATTCCGTATGCCCCAACGAATAGTCTGCTCTTTCATAGGGGGGGATATAGCGTCCGCCGTCAAAGTTAAAAGTGTAGCGGTTATCACGTCTGCATACCCAGCTCGTATCGGTTACAATAGAGTTGTTTTGAGATTTTGCTTCAAAAACCGCTTCGGGCAGAGGCCTTTGAAACACTGTAGTATAACGGAACCCGTCATTTATGTGCATAACAGTAATTTTAATTTCGTTTCTGCCTTTTTTAAGAGCCTTTGTTTTAACGGTATCATAATAACGCACAAACTGATGGTTTTTACATGGCCCCTCGCAGATATATTTGCCATTTATTGAAAGCAGGTATCTGCCTGATGTGTATATATTAATTGTATACTCTTCATCACGGTCTAACTCGACCGTTTTTACAAAGTCGTACATTCCTGCAGGGAGGCAGTCTGCCACGGGCATAATATAAGAAACTTTCATAAATTTAATCTCCTGTCAGTAGTATAATTTTATTATAACATTTTACATATTTTTGTCAATGAAAAAATGAGTCAATTTTTTGACTCATTTTTTCATTTTTTCATCAACATAGGCTTTGATTTTCTCAAAGCTCTCCTGACTTAAACAGTGTTCAATTTTACAACTGTCCTCGTACGCCGTCTTTTCGTTAACTCCAAGTGCAATCAATGCTCCTGCAATTAAATCGTGGCGGTCATATACGTTTTTAGCTATCTCCATGCCTTTTTCTGTAAGCTCTAAACCTCCGTCAGAGTCCGTTGTTACATACCCCTCCTCACGCAGGTTTTTCATAGCAACGGATACGCTTGCTTTACTGAAATTCAGTTCATGGGCAATGTCAATGCTGCGGACATATCCGTTTTTATTTTTAAGCATAAGAATTGCTTCAAGATAGTTTTCAGCAGATTCCTTAATAATCATTTCATACCTCTGTTTCTACAAATAATATCCCGTATAGCTACAGTATATCACATTAAAAAGGTATTGTCAAATGCTTAATCTGTTACGGTATAGCCCTGACCTTCAATTACATTTTTAAGAAC
>JAZNVD010000203.1:0-8762 GCA_045592645.1 Candidatus Ornithomonoglobus sp.
GACAAAACATTGCCCGTGCGGGACTTGACAGTAAAATTACCGTAATTGAGGCAGACGCCAAAGATTATATATCCTATCTTGAAGACAGCGAAACCTATGACATTGTTTTTCTTGACGGGCCCAAAGCACACTATCTGTTTATGCTTGACGATGCAGTAAGACTTCTGAAAAAGGGCGGACTTCTCATATCCGATAACATCCTTTTTAAAGGAATGACGGCGGATGATAATCACTTTGCAAGAAGAAAAGTAACTATTATAAACCGACTACGCGAATATATAGACACACTGATGACACATCCACAGCTTCACACATCTATTCTATCACAGGGTGACGGTGTCACTTTATCGGTAAAGACCGTATCAGACAAAGAACGTTTTTTATAAGGAGGTAAACTATGGACGCAATTCACTGTACGTGGACAAAACCCCGTATGACCTCCTGTAAAAACTTTTTTATTGAAGATTTCGACATTCTTACAACTGTACTTTCGGCATTAAAATGGCGAGAGAAAAACGGTGCAATCACTATGGTTACAGACACTGTAGGGTATGAATTTTATAAAGACTGCAATCTCTTGGAGTTATGGAATAACATTGCGTGCGATTTAGACAATATTCCCGATACAATCAACCCCGAAGCCTTCTGGGCAGGCGGAAAGCTTTATGCTTTAAAAAATACCCGTTGTCCCGTCGCAGTTATCGATACTGACTTTATTGTGTGGGACAGGCTGGCATTTGACAATTTCCCTGACCTCTCTGTTATTCACAGCGAGGACATCTACCCCGATATTTATCCCGAAGCGGGATATTTTAAAATGAAGCCGGGATATGTATTTAACCCTGATTTTAACTGGAAATGCAGCCCTTATAACACCGCTTTTGCCGTTTTTAAAAACGAAGATCTGAAGGATTGCTTCTGTGACGAAGCGATTGCCTTTATGGAAAACGCACTCCCCGAAGATAATCTCACATATATGGTTTTTGCAGAACAAAGACTTCTTTCAATGACTACAGAGATGACCAATTCAAAGGTTCTGGTAATTTCTGATATGGAAAAGTTGTTCCGTGACGGAGAAAGATACTTCACCCATACCTGGGGCATGAAACAACAGATGCGTGACGATACCACGCTACGGTATGATTTCTGCAAAAAATGTATCCGCAGAATAAGTGATGATTTCCCTGATTGGATTAACGTTTTACGGGACATTCCTGAACTTAAAGAATATTTTTAAAATCAAAAAGGCTTCCTCTTCAGGAAGCCTTTTATTTTCATAAATGAAGCAAGCCTGTAAGCCGGGTTCTGTCGTGGACAATCATCTATCTGGTCTTTTCGTCACCGAAAAGCTCAAGCCTTGTGAGGGAAAACGACGGGCCGCCTTAACATTCCCAAAGTTGCTCCGGATGGGGTTTACACCGGGTATATGTTACCATATCCCCGTGTGAGCTCTTACCTCACATTTCCACCCTTGCAATCTCCAAACTCGTATATAAGCACATAAAACTGCTATAAGCTTTTAGATGCGATACAGATTGGCTGATAAGCCGCACGCCGTGTACTCTGTGTACATAAGTGCGGTTTAGAAGTCAAGATGTGCTCATATAGAAGCTTAGAGATTGCGGTTATTTTCTGTTGCACTAATCCCTGGAGTCGCCTCCGCCTGCCGTTAACAGGCATCCTGCCCTGTGGAGCCCGGACTTTCCTCATACGTTACCGTACGCGATTGCCCAGCTTACTTCGCCCTTATTGTATCACAAACGATTTCCTTTTTCAAGAGCCCTGTTCAGAAAATTATCATAATACCACAAAAGACAATTCCAACCGCAAGAACAAATACACTTATTCCGCCTGTGATATCTCTTTTGGCACAATATATTCCATAGGACACGGTCCTAATAAGCGCTACCACAGAAAGCACCAGAAAAACCATATTAATAACCATATTAACCTCCTTAATATGTCATCCCTGCACGCTTAATTGATAAATCTGTTTTTACACTGATATCCCACTCTTTTGCGGAAAAATCCCTGATATATTCTTTGTAAGATATATTATCCCTAAACTGTCTTTTTAATTTTCCCCTTATTCCTAAAATGTCTGCATCCATTTCATTGTAAACACGTTTAAGAAAATCATTGCAGGCAATATCAATGTATTCGCCACACTCCCGTTCATGGTCTTCTACGGTTTTTGATTTTCCCTCTACCCTGGGCGCGGAAATAAGCTCCCCTTCAAGCCTGACCTCTATCTTCACGGTTTTTGTATCTTTATCAATTTCAAAACAGGGCTTGTACTTTTCATCCACACGCACCGTTATGGGCAGTTCCTCGTTCTGAATTTGAAAAACAATTTCTGTGTCCCTTATGTTGTTTTGAAGAATGTTATAAATAAGGGCATCTGTACCGCCAAGCTTGCCTATATACCTGTCCCTCTTAAACACGGCAAGCCCCAGGGTTTCGCCCTTGTTTTTTATTTTTACTCCTGCTTCCCCTGCAAAATAATCTTTTGTTCCCTTTTGGAAATTCCCCTGGTTTATCCCTGCTTCTTCACTCTTTTTGTTCTCTTCTGACTGCTCGTCCTTACCCCCCTCCTGGCTTCCTGCGTCTGTACCTTGATTCTCCTCTTTTATTCCTGCAACACCTGCCAGAGGAAGCGGACAATCTATGTCCCCAGACCTAACTGCCATAAAGAAATCTGCCGCATCCTTTTGCGGCAACGGGCCACCCTTTTTGTTGCCATATGTCAACTGATAATACTTGACAGGGTTTAACTCTATTACAGGCTTTACAGACTCCAGATATTTTCCCGCATCCTCGGACACTGCAAGGTACACATCAGGCCTTATATCGTTATTTCTTGAAATAACCTCTGCAAATCCTGACAACCCCTCCCGTGCAATTTCCTCTGACACGACAATTATTTTTGCATGTGCGAGAGATAAATCTTTTGACACAATAGCATCTGCACTGTTCAGTCCCGAATATATGGTAGGCCCTTCAACAGTTATGTTTTCAACAATATTTCCGCCCGAGCCCCCCTGCTCCGCCGCACCGCCACTGATTTTTGTGGGGTTTGCAAACTGTATAGTATATTTAAAGCCATTTTCGTTTTTATCTATTCCAAGAGCCGTAATATATGCAATATCATTGGGCTCCTCTCCCACACACGCCGTCAATGTTAACAACAACAGCGTCATTATTAAAAATGTTACATGTTTTTTCATTTTTACCTCTTATGTTTCACGTGAAACATTTTATAACTTCCTGCAATTAATAATGGCAAAACAAACGCAGGGATATAAAGATACCTGTTTAAAATTTCCTCCAGTGCCACCATATCTCCCAAAGACTGCGGAACAACCGAAAAGCCTATAAGTGTTATAATAATCGGTGCTATAAGGGGTTTTGAATGGGGCAATCGGAATGTCTGCGTCCACACTTCAGAGAGAACTGCTATATATAAAGATGAGTACAAAAGCAATATAATTGACCACACAAAGCGGAACAACGATTCAAGCCTTGAAAAGAAATCACTTAAGTTAATAAGCCTTTCCATCTGATATATCGGAATAACAAATTCTCCCGATGCAGGATATACATAGCACATTCCATAAGTTAAAAATATTAAAACTGCACATATTCCACCTATAATAATTCCGTTTGTTACGCTTTTTTTGTAATTGTTGAGTTCTTTTGTACGCGGAATTAATATGTTAAGCATAAGAATATCTGTAAAAATACCAAGAACGGACAGCCCATCTGTAAATATTGATTTTGCACCGTTTCCAAAAACAGGAAAAAGGTAATCTATATGCACCTGGGGCATTATCATAAGGAGAAATCCCACGAAAACTATTCCGCCAATGGGTATAAATATTTCAATTACACGTACAATTCCTTCTACTCCGCAGGATGCACAGAAAAGAAGTGTTACTGCGAATGCCACGCCTATTATTTCCACGTATGTTTTCTGCAGCAAAACAAGCTTTATAATTTCAGGGAATGTTCTCATAAAACCAATAACATTCAGTCCGAGGACGGCAAAAACCGTCAACCCCGTAACTATTCGCAAAAAAGCCCCTCCCGTCTTTTCCGCAACAGTTATTACATTGGCATTTTCTGTATAAAAACGCCTTATAATTGCAAAAACCCCCACTGCAACAAGAGTTGCATATATTCCTGCAAGCCATGCAGCGTTACCGCAAAGTCTGAATATTGCGGTGGGAAATGTGACAAGCATTTTTGTTACAAATGCAATTATCGCAACAGATGTCAGTTGTTTTTGTGTTATCATTTTCTATTCTCTCTTATTAAATATTGACCATTTTCTGCTGATTTCAGGTTCGGAATGGGATTCTTTTGTTTTTAAATACCCCGGTCTTCGTTCCCGTCTTGCAATTCCGTTCAGGAGAATTGCCATAGACATAGATTTACTGCTTGCACGCAGCGGAGGAGATAAAAACGGAATTCCAAAGCTTGTGGCAGAGCCGATATATATACTGTATATTACTATCCCTATTGCAACACCGTACAATCCCAGAGTTGCGGCAAGTATAATAAATGCAATTCTTAATATTCTGTAAGTCCATCCAAGGGTATAATCTGATGTGGCAAAAGACCCTATTCCCGTAATTGCAATAATTATTATCATAATAGGGCTGACTATTTTGGCACTTACCGCCGCCTGACCGAGAATAAGACCTCCCACAATTCCCAGGGTTGAGCCAATTGGTGACGGCATTCTTATTCCCGCTTCCCGTATAAGCTCAAAGGAGGCATTCATTAAAAGCAACTCCAAAAGGCTCGGGAATGGCACATTTTCTCTTGATGCACTTATGGAATACAATAAATAAGTCGGCAAAACCTCCTGATGATAGAGAGTTATTGCCAGATATAAGGCAGGCAAAAGCAAGGATACAAACATTCCGAATATCCGTATAATCCGCGACATTAATGCAAAAGGCACGTGGAGATACTCATCTGACGCAGTGTGAGTAAGCTCAAAAGCATTTGACGGCATAATTAACGCCCTGGGAGAGCCGTTTAAAAGAAGCACACATCGCCCTTCCGTTAAAGCCCGTGCCGCGCGGTCAGGTCTTTCTGTGGCGTAGGTCTGCGGAGTTATCATAAACCGTCTGTCCTCCACGAGCATCTGCACCTGCTCAATGCTTATTATATACTCTTTTCCAACAGAATCTATCCTACGCTTTGCTTCATTTATAAGCTTGTCATTGGCAACTCCGTCAAGGTAAAGCAATACTCCGCGTGTTTTTGATACCGTTCCCACCTTAACCCCTTGAGCTACGAGTTTTTCTGTCTTTAAAATTTTTCGTATAAGTGCAGTGTTTGTCCTTAACATCTCCGCAAATGCTTCCTGCGGTCCGTAAATTGACTGCTCATTTTCGGGTTTTGTTATTCCTCTGTGCTCCCAAAACCTTACATCAAAGACATATCCCTCTGCAATCCCCTCAACAAAAAGACCGCAGGACCCAAAATTGACCTCATCAATAATATCGTCCATATCTTTTTTGGGTGTCGCCTGATTGTGAGTGGTAAACTCCTTATATAAATCTTCATTAAAGTCCCCTCCATCAATGTGAGGAAGCTTCAATAATGGCGTAATTACGTTATCATTAAGATACTGACTGTGGCTCATTCCGTCATAAAAAACCGCAAAAGCCCGCCGTCCGTTTTTAAGAACAAGCTCCCGCATTACCACATCATTGTTAACGGGAACCTGAAACCGTTTTCTTACATAAGCAAAATCTTTATCATAATCTCCCGTTACATATGATTTTTCTGTTTTCTTTTCTTTTCTTATATCAAATTCTGTTTCGTCTTCTCCTGAAAGCTCAAACTTATCTTCCTTTGCCGACGGTTGAAACAAAAATATCTTTTTAAAAACATTCATACAATCTCCCCTTGTCCGTTTTTATTTTAACTTCAGGGGTAAAAAATATACATATTTTCTCTTTTTTTCTCATAAAATTTATTTATGGTGAAAAAATTTAAAAATGTTTCACGTGAAACATTTACAAATGAAAAATTTGTGGTATAATATTATTATGGAACAAAATTTGCGAAAGGAGTACATAATATGGGAAAAGTTATAGCTGTAACCAACCAGAAGGGTGGCGTTGGTAAAACTACAACATCTGTAAACCTTTCAGCATGTCTTGCTTATGAGGGTAAAAAGACCCTTTTGATAGATTGCGACCCACAGTCAAATGCGTCAAGCGGATTAGGTTATGACCGTGGCGACTACGAATTATCCGTATATAATTGTCTTGTAGACCCCAAGAAGACGGGGGATGCGATTATTCAGACCAGATACAGGAATTTGTACCTTTTGCCTTCATCATCGGATTTATCGGCAGCAGAAATAGAGCTTGCCTTTGAGGACAACCGTGAGGGCTTTCTGAAAAAAGTAACGGACAAGCTAAAAAAAGAATTTGATTATATTATAATTGATGCACCCCCAGCATTAGGAATGATTACTATTAATGTCCTTACGGCCTGTGATAGCGTACTTATTCCTATTCAATGTGAGTACTATGCGTTAGAGGGTCTTGGACAACTTGTAGGTACTGTTAAGAAAATCAAAAAGTCATTCAATCCCACAATTTCCATTGAAGGAGTATTGGGTACTATGTATGACGGACGAACGAACTTGTCTATTCAGGTACTTGACGAAGTTAAAAAATATTTTCCGAATCTTGTATATAAATCAATTATTCCGAGAAACGTCAAGCTTTCCGAAGCACCGAGCTTTGGTGAGCCTATTATAAAATATGACAGGACCTCCAAAGGTGCGGATGCCTATGTTGGTCTTGCAAAGGAAATTATAAGGAACAACTCATAATCGGAGGTGAAATAATGGCAAAATCAAAGCTGGGCAGAGGTCTGGGCTCGTTTTTTGACGAAGAACCGGAGGTTAAAAAGGGCGACCTTGTAGAAACTCTTCGGATAACTCAGGTTGAGCCTAACAGAAATCAGCCGCGACATACATTTAATAATGAGAAAATTGAAGAATTATCAGATTCAATAAGGGAACACGGCGTTATTCAGCCAATTATTGTGGTTAAGAATAACGATATGTATAAAATTGTAGCAGGCGAACGTCGTTGGCGTGCCGCAAAAATGGCAGGGCTTAAGGAAATTCCCGCAGTAGTGAGGAATTATTCCGAGTTTGAAATTGCACAAATTGCGTTAATTGAGAACTTACAGAGAGAAAATCTTAACCCTATTGAAGAAGCAATTGGTTATCAAACTTTAATAAATAAGTTCAGTATGACCCAGGAGGATGTAAGTATAAAAATAGGCAAGTCACGAAGTGCCATTGCAAACTCCATAAGACTTCTTTCACTGGATGAGCCCATTCGTGAAAGTCTTATATCAGGAGATATTTCAAGCGGACACGCAAGGGCATTGCTTTCATTAGACAATCCCGAGTTGCGTCTGGCACTGCTTGAGAATATTATTTCAAAAGGCCTTAATGTCCGTCAGACAGAGGCTCTTGCAAAGCAGCTTCAGGAGGCAAAACCACGCAAAGTCAGAAAAGCTCCTGTAAATGAACAGTTAAAGGCACAGCTTGAGGAGCTTGAAAACAGACTTTCATCATATCTGGGAACAAAGGTTACCCTTGTTCACGATAAGAAAAAGGGCAAAATCGAAATAGAATACTACGGCAATGAGGATTTAGACAGAATTCTCTCGCTTATTGAACAGGTATAAGGGGGCAGAATTATGAATGAAACATTGTTTATTGCAATAATTGCGGTTCTTTCCGTTTTTGTAATTGCATCTATCGTAATCGGTATAATTAATATTTCAAAGATTAACACTCTTCTTGACTATGCCGATGACGGTGATCTGGCAGGTAACCTTGAGAGATATTACAACAACGTAAGAGAGCTGCAGAAAAAGGTACGTCTCAGCGATGAGGGCCTTATGTCTGAAAGAATCAACCGTTGTGATACAAAAATCAATTTAAGTCTTTCAAAAACAGGTGTTGTGAATTTTGACGCCTTTGACGACGTCCACGGCAAGCAAAGCTTTGCACTGGCTATTCTAAATCAGTACAACACAGGTTTTGTTATCACTTCCCTTTACGGAAACAGCTCATCTAATACCTATGTCCGTGCAATTACAGAGGGAAAGAGTGATATTCCTCTTCTTGAGGAGGAAAAAAATGCAGTACTTATGGCAATGTCAGGAGTACTCAACAATTAACGGAGATAAAAAATGGAAAATAATAACAAACAAAAAGAAAACAAGTCAATGTATCTTTACACTGCGTTGATATTTGTGGTGGCACTTCTTTTGATATTGCTTGCATTTTTCGGGCAGACAAATATTTCAAGACTTGGCAACCGGGCAAATGAGATGGGTGTTTCAACAGAAATAGAATCAGCATCTCCTACAAGTGCACCTCCTACAACAGAGGAGTTTGCCAGAATATCAAATATGGCATCGGCCCTTGACAGTGAGAATAAAGAACTAAAGGACAAGCTTTCAGTATATGATAATCTTATAACTGCCAACGACCTGGCATCACAGGAAAAATACACTGAAGCCCGTGAAATAACAGACCTTATAGATGAAACAACGCTGACAGACAGTCAGAAGGTTTTATACAATGAGATTAAAGATAAAATAGCAGAAGGCGAGGAACAATAATATGTTAGACATTAAAATTTTAAGAACAGAACCCGACAAAATCCGTGAGGCATTAAAAAAGAGAAATAACGAGCTTGATA
>JAZNVD010000204.1:0-21074 GCA_045592645.1 Candidatus Ornithomonoglobus sp.
CACCCACAGTGCCAAGAACAGTAACTCCTATTGCAATCCATTTACTGTTAAGCCTACCTGACAGAGCCTCACTTGACACACCTGCCGAATAAGCATCAAGAAATGTCGTCGTAACCGTGGAAAGAACGACAATTACAAGTCCTGCAACTCCCAGACCTGCCTTTAACATTATTTGTGCTATATCATATTCCCCTGTAAATATTGTGGCACCCATGCCTATTATATACATCCAGCAACTTACAACCCCGTAAACAACGGCACTTACCACTGTTGCCTTTATGGGTTTTTCCGCTTCTCTCGTGTAATCACTTATAAGAGGCAACCATGATAACGGCATTGCAACTGATAACTCAACCGCCGCACCAAAGGACATCGTATCTCCCGATACACTTGTTGCATCGCCGTTAAATATAACAAAGCTCATTACCGCTGTCAGAATAAAAAGTCCTGCCATTGCAACGGTGTTAAGCTTACCCATATTCCTCACTCCTACTGATATCCACACTACAATAAGTACACCGATAACAATTGCCCATATAGACTTATTTATATTCCATATACCATTTGCTGCAACAGCCCCGTCATAAATCATTATGCCCGTCCAGCCGATAAGCTGAACAACGTTAAGAACTGCGAAAATATAACTGCCCTTTTCCCCAAAGCTCAATTTTACGGTTTCCATTGCACTCATCCGCATTTTTCCACCGATTATTCCTGCTAAAAAAAGCATAGCACAGCCAATAATATGACCAACTATTATTGCCAGTAATCCCTTTGAAAATCCCAAAGGTGCAAAATATGTACCTGTTATGATTTCTGCAATGGACACTGCTGCACCAAACCATATAAGTCCATTCTCAAATAAAGATGTTCTCTTTTTTGACATAATATTTTCTCCTTAAAAAACAAAACAGATAACCCGTACAGATTATCCGAAAAAAAGCATGCTATGACTTCCTACGACGGCATTATCCGTACCAGGTAAAGGGTCGAAGTTAGATTACTTCCTCTCAGCACAACTCACATTGGCTCCCCTGTATTTATGTATCTATTATACACCAGACAATTAAAAAAAGCAACAGAAATTTTCTGTTGCTTTTTTATTACTCTGCTTGTATTACTCTGCTCATAAGCTCAACCATTCGGGTTTCACCGTGCCATATTACATCCATGTCAAGTGCTTCCGCAACAAAACGCAACGGAACAAGAGTACGATTATTGACAACCTCTGCACTAACCTCAAGCTCACACTCCCAGTCATTTATGTATGCCGTTGTTGTTCCCGTATAAAGCTTAATTACCTTATCTCCTTTAACAATCGTCGCAATTCCGTTGGCCTGGTCCCAACTAACGTCTGCTTTGAGCATTTCGCTGACGGCACGAATGGGAACCAGCGTTGTCCCATTTTCAATAATAGGATACTGGTCACTGAATTTCACAAGCTTGCCATTTACCGTTACTTTTGCACCCACATAATCAATATCGTGCTTATAATATCTAAGAACGTGCTCTATGTACAACTTATCACCGTAACTTTTGTATGGCCAGTTACTCACATAATTAACCGCATTCTCGCGTTCGCTAAGCCAATTATCTCCTTTTGCTGCAATTATCTTATCAAGAACATACTGTCCGAAATTATACGACTGAAGCATTTTTGCATAATCGTAATTATACTTATATAATGCTTCCGACAAAAGCCATGCTGCATATGGAATTGCCTTTTCGGGATCTGCTCTGTCCTCCAGTGTCCATGCTGTACCTGTTCTGTCTTTACCAAACTGTGCAAATGCTTTTTCGTTAGTATATTCTATCTGCATAATTCCCCACGCAGGTCGCGGAGTTCCGTCATCATAGTACTTAAAATTGATTCCGCCTGACTCCTGCATACATACCGCTGCGATAATATTGGGGTCAACACCATACTGATCACCGGCACTCTTAAATATGTCGCTGTAGCTTTTAACTGCCTTATTTAAATTGCTTGTCCCTATTGCAAATTGACTTAAATCCGTTCCGTTATGATCTGGTATCACTGATGCCATAGCCGTAGTTCCCATAACCATTATGACCAGCAACGCGGATATAATTTTTTTCATCTCTTCTCATCTCTTTTCGGGTTGAAATTTGATATACTTCCCCGCCAAACAAATCGGGGCACCCATATATTATACTATATTTTAAGTGTTTAGTCAAATGTTATATACTGACAAAGGGTGTCACCAACGGACACCCTTCGACATTTCAATGTTATTTGTTAGCTTTTATAAACTCTGTAACCTTTGTAACTGCATCATCCAAAGCAATATCAACGGAACTCTCCATTGTGCGTTCCTTGTACTCTACAAAGCCGTCACCAAGACGCTTACCGATTACAATTCGTACGGGAATACCAATTAAATCTGCATCCTTGAACTTAACACCGGGACGTTCTTTTCTATCATCAAGCAACACTTCAACGCCTGCATCAAGAAGCTCGTTATACATCTTCTCAGCCGCCGCAACCTGCTCCTCATCCTTAAAGTTTGCAGGAATAACAATTGCCTGATAAGGTGCAATTGATACAGGCCAGATAATACCGTTTTCGTCGTGTAACTGCTCAACTGCCGCCGCAACACAACGCGTAACGCCAATACCATAGCAACCCATAATAACTGTCTGCTGCTTACCCTCTTCGTCAAGATACTTAAGACCTAATGCGTCTGAATACTTTGTGCCAAGCTTGAAGATATGACCAACCTCAATACCCTGCTCTGACTTGATAGGCTGACCGCACTTGGGACACTTATCACCTGTTACTACTACTCGGATATCTGCAATCACATCAGGCTCAAAGTCACGGCCAATGTTCACGTTCTCATAGTGCATATCAGTCTCGTTTGCACCAACAACGAAGTTTTTCATCATTGCAACTTCCTTGTCAGCATAAACGGGAATACCAAGGTCGATGGGACCTGCAAAACCAACCTCTGCTCTTGTAATATCACGTACAATTGCAGGCTCTGCAAGCTCTAAATCGTCTGTGCAACCTACAAGATTCTTAAGCTTAACCTCGTTTACATCACGGTCACCGCGTACCATTGCAGCAACATATTTGTCGTCTGCCTTGTAAATAATTGTCTTTGCAAAGTTATATGCCTCAAGGCCAAGTGAGCCTACAAGCTCGTCAATTGTGTGGGCATTAGGTGTATGAATCTTGTTTAGTGCCTTGTCGCCCTCAATCTGTGGTGCTTCCTCGGGGATACACTCACACTTCTCATAATTTGCCGCATATCCGCAGGCATCACAGTATGCAATACCGTCCTCACCTACGGGTGACTTTACCATAAACTCCTGTGAGCCGCTACCGCCCATAGCACCGCTGTCTGCGTCAACCACTGTAAAGTCAAGACCAAGTCTTGTGAAAATTCTGTTGTACGCATCATACATCTTCTGATAAGACTCGTCAAGACCCTTTTCGTCAAGGTCGAAGCTGTATGCGTCCTTCATAACGAACTCACGGCTTCTTATAACGCCGAAACGCGGTCTGCCCTCATCACGGTACTTGGTCTGAATCTGATATAGAGTCATAGGATATTCCTTGTATGACTTCACATTATCAATTACACACTGTGTAAACAACTCCTCGTGTGTAGGTCCAAGACAGAAATCACGTTCACCGCGGTCCTTTAACTTAAACATACTGGGGCCGAAAACTTCCCATCTGCCTGATGCCTGATAAGCTTCTGCGGGCAAAAGTGCTGACATTAAAAGCTCCTGCGCTCCTGCTCTGTTCATTTCCTCACGGACAATATCCTGTACTTTCTGCAATGTTCTTAAACCAAGGGGTAAATATGAATATATGCCTGCTGCAAGCTTACGGATAAGCCCTGCACGAAGCATTAGTCTGTGGCTTGCAATTTCAGCCTCCGCCGGCACTTCACGAAGTGTGGGCATTAATAGATTTGACATTCTCATAATGTTTGTTTCCTTTCAATCAATACTTCTGGCCTTTAATAAGAGAACCGATACCTGTCTTTGTAAATATCTCAAGCAATAAGCAATGAGGAACACGTCCGTCAATAATATGTACGCCCGTAACGCCCTCTTTAATTGCCTCAACACAACCCTGAACCTTTGGTATCATACCGCCGCTTATTGTACCGTCGTTAATCATTCTGTCTATTTCATCAAGGTCAGCCTCGTAAACAACATTGCCGTCCTTATCCTTGATTCCCTCAACATCTGTTAAAAGAATAAGCTTTTCTGCCTCAACTGCCGCCGCAACTGCTGATGCAACTGTGTCAGCATTGATATTATAGCTGTTGCCGTCCTTATCTGTGCCAATAGGCGCAATGACGGGTATCCACTGGTCTTTATAAAGGTGGTCAAGGACATCGCTGCGCACCTTTACAATGTTACCTACAAAACCAAGGTCAACCTCTTTACCGTCAACCTCTGTCGTTTGCTTTTCACATTCGATAAATGACGCATCAATACCGCTTATACCGATTGCATTTCCGCCGTGTTTATTTATAAGAGCAACAATTTCCTTGTTTGTCTTACCTATAAGCACCTGTTGTGCAACCTTAACTGTATCCTCGTCAGTTACACGCAAACCGTTTATGAACTGGCTCTTTATACCCTTTTCATTTAAGGCTGTTGAAATATCAGGACCTCCGCCGTGAACTACAATGGGGTTAAGTCCGATAAACTTTAAAAGGATAATATCCTCAATTACGTGATTTTTCAATTCCTCGTTTATCATTGCGTTACCGCCGTATTTTACAACTACAGTCTTTCCGTAGAACTTCTGCATATATGGTAACGCGTCAATTAAAATTTGCGCTTTTTTAATTAATTCTTCCATTATTTTTCCCCTTTTATTACAGATAGAAACCTGCACTTGAAATGCCTGTTTTCTCGTCAAGACCAAACATTAAATTCATATTCTGTACTGCCTGACCTGCGGCACCCTTGTAAATGTTATCAAGAGCCGATACAATTACTGCACGGTTTAATCTCTCGTCTACAACAACACCAATATCAACAAAGTTCGAGCCTGCAACGTGCTTTGTTTCAGGTAGCTTTCCTGCATCCTTTACACGCACAAAATACTCGTCCTTGTAAAATTCCTTGTAAACCGCTACAAGCTCCTCTGTTGTACAGGGCTTTGTAAGGTTTACATAGATTGTTGAAAGTATACCTCTCTTCTGCGGAATTAAGTGAGGAGTGAAGGAAATCATTACTTCTTCTCCTGCCGCCTTTGAAAGCTCCTGCTCTATCTCTGATGTGTGGCGGTGTGTTGCAACCTTGTATGCCTTTGTGTTTTCTGTACACTCACAGAAATGATATGCAAGTCCAAGTCCGCGACCAGCACCCGTAACACCTGATTTGGCGTCCACTATAATGTTCTCGCTTTTGCCCAAACCACTCTTTAAAATGGGATATGCACCTAAAATTGAGCAGGTTGTGTAACAACCGGGGTTGCCTACAAGACGGGCATCCTTTACCTTATCACGGTAAAGCTCACAAAGTCCGTAAACTGCCTCCTCAAGTAATTCAGGTGAGGAGTGCTCCTGACCGTACCATTTCTCGTAAACTTTTATGTCATCGTAACGGAAATCACCGCTAAGATCAATTACCTTAATTCCCTTTTCAATAAGTGACGGAATAACGTCCTTTGACGCACCGTGAGGAAGTGCAGTAAATGCCACATCACACTTTGCAACCTCGTCTAAATCAAGCTCTGTACAAGTCATATCAAGAACCTTTGCAAAGTTTCCGTAAACCTCACTGATAGGTTGTCCGTCAAAACTGTGTGAGCCAAGAACACAAAGCTCCACTTCCGGATGTGCCGATAAAATTCTTACAAGCTCAATACCTGCATAACCTGTCGCACCTAAAACCGCTACCTTAATCATCTCTATATCCTCCTATTTGTGTATTTTTATTCACAAATATGTATATTTATTCATATCATTTCATAATACACCATAGTAGACATTGTATCATACAGACATAAATTTGTAAAGGGCTATATTGAATAAAAAATGAATAATGGAAGAATTTTTATAAGTATAAAGGTAACAAAAAAATAGGCAACGTCGACGTGAACTCAATTACAAACAATGTAAGAGGCTCTCGACAGAATACCTATTCCACAAATATATTATCACAAACACCTCCGAATGTCAAGGGTTTCAGATTTTGATGTAATGTAATTCGTACTAATGTAAAATACTGCCGTATTTGGATGTAGAACGGACGAAATTTGTCCGACGGCGTACTTGGTGTAGTTTGTCTAATCCAAAGAGTGGCAGATTTGGATGCAGAACAAATAAAACGCACCCGACGGCGTATGCTTATACTGCGAGTGGTGCGTTTTGTTTGTAATTTAATTTTTCAAATTAAATGGTATGCGCCAAATCTGACGCTCGACTTACGGCTGTCTGCCGATGTATGCTAAGATTCCTCCGTCTACGTAAAGGATATGACCATTTACTGCATTTGAAGCCTCTGATGCAAGGAATACAGCGGGACCGCCAAGCTCGTCGGGGTTAAGCCAACGACCTGCGGGTGTCTTTGCACAGATGAATGTATCGAAGGGATGGGGTGAACCGTCAGCCTGCTTCTCACGAAGAGGAGCTGTCTGGGGTGTTGCTATGTAACCGGGTCCGATACCGTTACACTGAATGTTGTACTGTCCATACTCTGAACAGATATTCTTTGTAAGCATCTTAAGACCGCCCTTTGCTGCAGCGTAAGCTGAAACTGTCTCACGACCAAGCTCTGACATCATTGAACAAATGTTGATAATCTTACCGTGGCCCTTCTTAATCATGCTGGGGATAACTGCCTTTGCACAGATAAAGGGAGCATTAAGGTCAACATCGATAACCTGACGGAACTCGTCAGCTGACATCTCGTGCATAGGAATTCTCTTGATGATACCTGCGTTGTTTACAAGGATATCAATAACTCCTACCTCTTCCTCAATCTTCTTTACCATAGCCTGAACCTGAGCCTCGTCTGTTACGTCACAAACATAGCCCTTTGCGTCAATACCGTCTGCCTTGTATGAAGCAAGACCCTTGTCAACGAACTCCTGCTTAATGTCGCAGAAAGTAATTGTTGCACCTGCAGCAGCAAAAGCTGTTGCGATACCGTAGCCGATACCGTATGATGCACCTGTTACAAGAGCAACCTTACCTTCAAGGTTAAACATTGTCTTATAATCCATTGGTTTTGTCCTCCTATAAAATTATTTCAAGAATATTATACCACATAAAATATGATAATTCAAGCACCTACGGGAATTTTTAGAAAAATAAAAAGGACTTGCTTTAAAATCTACCTGCTACAAGTCCTTTTTGATGGGAATTGATATGAACCATACACTCTGTATTATACCTTCCTCTCGTTTTTCTGTCAAGCCATTTATGGGACAATAAGTTTTTAAATTTAAAAACACGCAATCAACGATTGCGTGCTTTCTGTTAATAATTTATTCCCAAATCATAAATTGATACACCAAAGTCTTCTGCCAACACTATATCCATTATCTCAAGGCAACTCCATATAAAATCAACAGAATCTTCTATCATATTTTCCGGAACATCTGCACTGAAAATGTCCAATTCATGATTTGGTGCCACAAATGTGCCATATGCATTATATTCCTGTCCATATCCTTCTATTTCATAATTAAGACCCGTTTCCTGTGCTACAAATACAAATACATATGTGGTTACATCAACCCCATCATCTGATACAGATACAGACATCCCAATGTCACCCGTTGATGGTTCATATGACATATATATATCAACACCCTCTTGCGACTCCATATATGCATATGTGTCGTACGCTGTATAACGACCTTTTTCAATAAGTCCTGTTGCAAGTTTGTACATTGCTGACTGCTTTATTGTTCCTGCAGGTATTGATGTGGAAAGGCTTGTGGGAATAGGTTGTTTTTCCTCACGTACATTTAAGCCGTCAACCCATAATTTAAGCGCACGTTCTCCTTCTATCCACATAACCTGTCCAACCATTGTCAGTTCCTCTACGGGTATCATTGTATATCCGTTCATTGCATACGATGTGACAAGTTCTCCCTCAACATACACCTTGATGTCTGTTTCGAGTATCTCTGTGAATTTTGCTCCTGTTTTTTCCGTTTTTGCAAAACTCATCTGATTTACTGAAGTATATTCGTTTCTTGATATGGATAGAGTTCTGTCAAATCCGTTCCATGCAACGTCAAATCCAAAGTTTCTCAGATCTTCTGCAACAATTACGCTTGTTCCGTTAACAGCATAAGACGGTATTGCGTAGTGGTTTACATAGGCAACGATATCTGTATGTAGTGCGGTGCCAATTACATCTCCTACCTTTGCATGAGCTGTTACAAGTCCCATTGAACATACTGTCATAACAGTAGCTAAAAATAAGCATATTCTCTTTTTCATATTTATGTCCTCCATTTTTTATAAGTGTCTAAAATTAGACTATCACATTCTTTATAAATTGTCAAGAAAATCAACACCATTAACCAAACAAAAAAACACGCAATCTTACGATTACGTGTTTTTTATTACTTAATTAGTTGCAAGAATAAATCTTTGAAGCACTGTTGCAATCTCTGCCCTGGTTGCATCATCCTTAGGATCAAGTGTATTATCTGTTTTTCCGTTCATAAATCCGCATCCAACCATATACTTCATTGCATCTACCGCATATTCTGAAATTTCTGCATAGTCATCTCGAACCTCAATGTCTGCATTTACAGAAACATCATATTTCTTATACTTTGCATATCTGTGCATAATAGTTGCAATCTGCTCACGTGTAATTTCTGTATCCGGAGCAAATTCTGTATCTGTTATGCCCTCAACTATTCCATTTGCTTGCGCCCAGGCAACTGCTTTTTCGTAATATGCACCGTTTGCAATATCCTCAAACGCATTTGAAGCTTTAATTTCAGGCTCACCCTCATTACGGTATAGAACCGTTACAAGCATAGCTCTTGTCAGTGTCGCATTGGGAGCAAATTCAGTTTCTGATACGCCGTTCATCAACTTGTTCTCTACAACAAAGTTAACAGAATCGCTATACCAATCACTTTCCTTTACATCGTTGAATTCAGTTTTCTCTGCTATAGGATTTTCTGTTGCTTCAGGTGCATCTGTTGCAACCGGACTTTCTGTTGCTTCAGGTGCAACTGGTGCATTTTCTGTCCACTTCGCATAAAGTGTCATATTCCCTGTTACATTTGAACTGAAATCATATACGTTAGTTAGTTTCTCGTCTGTGTACCATCCTGCAAATGTATATCCGGCTCTCGTCGGTTCGGCAGGCTCACCAATACGTGTGTTTCGTGCTACACTCTGCTTTGAAACATTGCTTCCGCCGTTGGAATCAAACATTACTGTGTATTTTGTAATTCCGCCACCTGATGCCTTTTTGCTGAATTTCGCTACAAGATCAATGCTTTCTTCTGCAACAAATGTATACGTTGTAGAGGTTGAAACGGAAACTCCGTTTACATACCATCCGCTGAATTTATATCCACTGTCAGGTGTCGCGCTAACTGTTACAGAATATCCCTTTACATGAGTTCCTGCACCTGTTACTGTACCGTTTTCTGCTACAATGGTAACTTCAACAATGTTTTCATTTGCAATCACTTCTGTAACTTCAGTTGTTGTTACAGTATAATTTTCAGCTTTTTCACCTGTAAGAATAAAGTTTGTAATCTTGACATTTGTTGTTTCATCCTCTGTTCCGACAACCTCTACATTCAACTTGTCAAAATCAAGCGTAACTGCTGTATCAGCATCTAAAACACCACCAAGAACCCCCGTCTTATTTTCCAGGTCAACTGAGTCTACTGTAATATCCTTTTTATTTACAATTAACTTCTGTGTCTTTTCAAATGCTGCGTATTCATCATTACCTGCCTGCTTAACAGTAATATCCGTCTCACCTGCAGCTTTAATTGTAACTGTTCCGTCTGCCGCTACCTCTGCAACATCTGTATCTGAACTTTCAAAAGTGAACTCATCAAGCTGCGCTGTGCTATCGGGCGTTACAGTTACAACAAACGAAGCGTCTCCGTATGTTCTCTCATCAATCTCATCAAAGGCAATGGCCTGTGGGGTCTTGTCAACTACTGTTAATGTGCCTTTCACAAAAGTAAGATCATAATTCGCACCGGCAGTTAATGTTCCCTGCTTAATTTCAAAATCGCCCAATGATGTTCCATCTGCATTAACAATCAATGCACCTGTTATTTCATCACCTGAAACAAGACTTCCGCTTGTAATATCATACTCCAATACGGGAACAGCCGCATTCTGTCTTATTGTATAACTCCTTGCTGTAACTGTAATCGGCTTTTTGCTTACTGTCAACTCCTTGGTAACAGTAAAGTCTGCATACTGCTCATTTCCTGCACGGCTTACTGTAATGTTCGTTGTGCCCGCCGCCTTAACGGTTACTGTTCCGTCAGCTGAAACTGTTGCAACATCAGTATTAGTACTTTCATATGTCAATGCACCAAGTGCTGTAGAGTTGTCTGTTACATCCAACGCGAAGTCACTATCTCCGTATGTCTTTGCTGGAATATTGGCTACTGTAACGTCCTGTACATCTTTTTTCCCAAAATGAATATTTGCATTTAATAAATCTTCGTTACCCTCACATATTTCTATTTCTTCCCACTTTGATTTACTACCTGCATAATATACATCAGTAAGATTTTCACTGCCGTAGAAAGCTCCCTCTGAAATATATGTTAATGATTCAGGTATTTGTATAGTTTTTATATTGGGAAAAAATGAATCAGAATACTTGGTTTGATTATCCTCCTCATACCTATTATTAACAATAGAAATTGTTTTCAAGCCACCAGGCAAAAGAAGATTTTCTTTTTCGTATTCTCTACCCCCGTTTTGCATTACAAAAAGTGTGCCATGAGGATTTGTTTTATTCCCCAAATAATAAAAACTTTCCGCGTCGTTATCGTTGTCTAAGGGTTTTAAATTATCATAAATAGGAGGATATAAACTGACAGCTCCACTCCCTATTTCACTATCTTCTACATCGCCCATTCCCCCATAAATATGAATTGCACTTCCGTTTAATTTCTTTATGTTTCCATATACTTCGATTTCCTTCAATTTGGGCATATATCCACCGCAAATTGACAGAATTTCTTCCACACCTTTTCCTAATGTAATTTTTTCCAAATTCTCGCAATTGCTCGCAAGAGACAGCACTACTCTTACATTATCCGGCACTATCAATTCTTTTAACTTTGGCAAATATAAGTCGCATGAAATAATCTCTGTTCTACTGGAAATTTTTATCTCTCTTGCATTTTCAACTTCTCTTATATTTTCATCATATCCAACCAAAAATTTATATGGATTATTGATGGTGCCTATATAATATAGCCCATCATCATATAATGCAAATTTTAAAAAGTTTTCAACAGATAAGTATGTCACACTGTCCGGTATTTTTAATTCTTTTAAATTAGGACAAACTAAAGATATCCCTGTCACCTCATCATGAAAAACAATTTCTTCTAGGTATGCATTATCTACACTGACTTCTTTTATGGTCTCCGGTACTACGTACTCTTTATTTTCTAATCCATAAGGATATAATATTATTTCTGTTATTGCTTTGTTATATAGAACACCGTCAACAGTACACATATATTTATTGGAGGGGGTTACAGTTATTTTCTCTAAACTTTCAATTCTTCCCATTATACCATATAATCTTTCAAAATCTGAGGAAAAAATTTCTATTTCCTTTAGGTTGTTTGTTAAACCCCACAAACTAATTGATCGTACGCCTTCGTTAACCACGATTTTCGAAACACTCTCATCATTATCAAACCCATCTAAAGAACCTGCTTCTCCAATACCTGATATAGTCAGAACGCCATTGTCATCAAAAGTCCATGTGAGGTTATCACCGCAAGTTCCGCTTGTTAACGCAAATGTTACTACCGGAAATAAACTCATTGCTATTGATATTGATACTAAAAAACTGATTATTTTCCTTTTCATAAAATTTCTCCTTTTTTGTAATAAAATTTTGTCATTTTCTTGCTGACAGATTACATTATAGCATATTTTACATCCATTTGCAATACTTTTTTAAAAAAATTCTATCAATTAGTGAGTTTATATTATATCTTATTGTTGTAAAATAATAATGAGGTGATTTTATGGATATGTCTATAATGGGCGAAAAAATTAAATCTGCACGTATGGCAAAAAAATACACTTTAGAAAAACTTTCAGAAAAAATCGGTATTTCACGAAACTTTTTATGGGAAATTGAAGCTGGCAGGAAAGCACCCGCAATACAAACACTATATAATATCAGCAAGGAACTCAATCTTTCTATTGATTATATGTTTGGGTTAAGCGAGACCCAAAAATTACTTGATAATGCAGATATCAACACAGGTACATCAATAAGTCGTTTACTTACTGATTTATCCGAAAAAGAAATTATGCTCTTTTTAGAATTATTAAAAACATACATCACTCATAAATAAGCACTAAAAAATCGCAGTCAATGACTGCGATTTTTCGTTTGATTAGTCAACCAGCTCAAGAACTGCCATCTGTGCAGCGTCACCACGACGCTCGCCTAACTTGTAAATTCTTGTGTATCCGCCATTTCTGTCAGCATACTTGGGAGCAATTTCGTTGAACAACTTTGTTACAACGTCCTCCTTTGTGATATATGCCAAAGCCTGACGACGTGCTGCAAGAGTACCCTTCTTACCAAGAGTGATCATCTTCTCTGCCATGCTTCTTGTTTCCTTTGCACGTGTAAGTGTTGTTGTCATCTTACCGTTCTCAAGGAAGCTTGTAACCTGGTTACGAAGTAAAGCTCTTCTCTGATCTGTGGGCATTCCTAATTTTCTCTGTCCCGGCATAACCGTACCTCCTTAATCTTCTTCTTTCTTAAGGTAAAGACCTAATCCATTCAACTTGTTAATTACTTCTTCAAGCGACTTTCTGCCAAGGTTTCTTACCTTCATCATATCCTCTTCGGACTTGTTTGTAAGATCCTCAACTGTGTTAATTCCTGCACGCTTTAAGCAGTTGTAAGAACGAACTGAAAGGTCAAGCTCTTCAATAGTCATTTCAAGAACCTTTTCCTTCTTGTTCTCTTCCTTCTCAACGATAATCTCTGTATTCTTTGCATCCTCTGACAGGTTAACGAACAATAACAGAAGTTCGTCCATAATCTTCGCTGCAAGTGATACTGCATCGTCGGGCTTGATTGTGCCGTTTGTCCATACCTCTACAGCCAACTCCTCGCGGTCTGTGTACTGACCAACGCGGACATTCTCAACTGTATAGTTCACCTTTGTTACAGGTGTATAGATTGAGTCCATCGGAATAACACCGATTATGGGCTGAAGCTCCGCCTTATTACGTTCTGCGGGAACATAACCTCTGCCCTTTGACATTGTGATTTCTGCATAAAGCTTTGCATCAGAGTTTAGTGTTGCGATGTGCAGGTCAGGGTTGATAATCTCAACATCACTGTCGCACTTAATATCGCCCGCTGTAATCTCCTGCGCGCCCTTTGCGTCAATGTATACTGTCTTAACACCATCGCTGTGAAGCTTGATAGCCATTTTCTTAAGATTCAGTATAATCTCTGTTACGTCTTCCATAACACCGGGAATTGTTGAAAACTCGTGCTGTACACCCTCAATCTTGATTGATGTGCAAGCTGCACCCGGTAGAGATGATAGCAAAATTCTTCTTAATGAGTTACCGATGGTTGTACCGTAACCACGTTCTAACGGTCCTACAACAAACTTGCCGTACTTTCCGTCTTCACTCAATTCAGTACACTCAATATTTGGCTTTTCCATTTCTATCATATCGGAACCCTCCTTCTTATTTAGCTTTCATAAGCCATTCTAACATATATTCATTCCACTTACCGAGGGTAACGTGTTATATAAAGCTTACGCCATATATAAATAACCCGTTGCAAACTGATGAGAGGAAAGCTCTCACCAATCTGCCAATTAGCGTTATTATTTTGAATAAAGCTCGACAATAAGGTGTTCCGCAACGTCGTAGTCGATGTCGTCTCTGTCTGAAAGCTGAAGCACTTTGCCCTCTAGCTTATTCTTGTCCATGCTAAGCCACTTGGGAATTACTCTCTTCTCATTAGCTTCTACGATTTCCTTCATTCTTGCTGAAGACTTGCTCTTCTCTCTAACTGCAACTACATCGCCAGCCTTTACAAGGTATGAGGGGATGTCTACTTTTGCACCGTTTACAAGAATGTGACCGTGATTAACGATCTGACGAGCTTCCTTACGTGTGTTTGCAAGACCAAGTCTGAATACAACGTTGTCTAGTCTTGACTCAAGAATCTGAAGAAGATTCTGACCTGTGATACCAGCCTGCTTTGTAGCCATTACATAGTACTTTCTGAACTGCTTCTCAAGTACACCGTAGATGAACTTAACCTTCTGCTTCTCATTTAGCTGGATACCGTACTCCGACTGCTTCTTTCTTGACTGCTTCGGATTTCTGTTTGTGCTCTTATCGTAACCCATTACTGAAGGCTCGATGCCTAGAGTCTTACATCTTTTTACGATAGGCTGCATATTTCTTGCCATGCTTTTAACCTCCTATACAATTCACTGATTAAACTCTTCTTCTCTTAGGCGGTCTGCAACCGTTATGAGGAATCGGAGTTACGTCCTTAATCATTGTTACGCTAAGACCTGTTGCCTCAAGTGCACGGATAGCGGCCTCACGGCCAGCACCGGGTCCCTTAACGTATACTTCTACAGTCTTCATACCATGCTCAATGGCAGTCTTTGCTGCTGTCTCTGCTGCTGTCTGTGCTGCAAAGGGAGTGCTCTTTCTTGAACCTCTGAAGCCAAGACCACCTGCGCTTGCCCATGAAATTGCATTTCCGGCTGTATCAGTGATTGTAACTATTGTATTGTTAAAGGTTGAGCGGATATGAGCTGCACCCTTTTCAACGTTCTTTCTATCACGACGACGTGTACGTGTAGTTTTCTTTGCTACTTTAGCCATTTACGAGTCCCTCCTTAATTATTTCTTTTTACCTGCAATGGTCTTCTTGGGACCCTTGCGAGTTCTTGCATTATTCTTTGTGTTCTGTCCTCTTACAGGAAGGCCCTTTCTGTGTCTGATACCACGGTAACATCCGATTTCCATCAAACGCTTAATGTCCAAAGCAACCTGTCTTCTCAAGTCACCCTCAACCGTGTATTCATTGTCAATTGTTTCACGAAGTGAGTTAACCTCGGCGTCTGTAAGATCCTTTACTCTTGTATCGGGACTAATGCCTGTCTGAGCCAAAATCTTCTGGCTGCTCTTAAGGCCTATTCCGTAGATATAAGTAAGACCGATTTCAACTCTCTTGTCTCTAGGTAAATCAACACCTGCTATTCTTGCCATACTTTTCTACACCTCCATTAAGATATCATCAAAAAATTATAGTGTTGTTTTGTGTCTGGGGCATTGCCCCTAAAATTAAGGTTTATGTGATTAACCCTGCTTCTGCTTATGCTTGGGGTTCTCACAGATTACCATAATCTTGCCTTTTCTTTTAATAACCTTGCACTTTTCGCAAATAGGTTTTACTGACGGACGTACTTTCATTTTACTACCTCCTCTTAATTACTTGGAACGCCATGTAATTCTGCCGCGAGTAAGGTCATACGGACTCATTTCCATTGTTACCTTATCACCGGGCAAAATTTTGATGTAGTTCATTCTCAATTTGCCTGAAATGTGTGCCAATACCTGATGGCCGTTTTCAAGCTCTACTTTGAAGTTGGCGTTGGGCAAAGTTTCAATTACTGTGCCTTCAACTTCTAAAACATCATCCTTAGCCATTTATTAAACTCCTTTATGAGTAAGAAATTGTCGTAACATATAATTCTCAATAGTCTTATCAAGAATTTTATTTGCAATTTCTTCAGATACGTTATAACTTCCCTGTATGTGCTTGAGTTTTTTCTTCTTAGGACTCTCAAGCTTGCGTGTCGCACCGTCTGATAAGTATAAATACTCACCTTCGATGGCAACTACTACAAATTCTTTCCCGCAATCACGGCCTGCCTTTGAATAAACAATCTGTCCTATACGATATTCCATAGGGCACCTCGCTTTACAAAGTCAGTATTTCGCAGCCCTCACGGGTAACAACCACTGTGTTCTCGTAATGAGCCGCAAGAGAGTGATCTCTTGTAACTACGGTCCAGTCATCGTCAAGCACATTGACGTGGTAGTCTCCGGCGGTGACCATAGGCTCTATTGCCAGGGTCATACCGGAGGCAAGCCTCACACCTCTGCCCGCTTTCCCGAAATTGGGAACTTCAGGCTCCTCGTGGAGTGCTCTGCCGATGCCGTGACCAACTAAATCACGAACAACGCCATAGCCTCGTTCCTCTAAGAATGTCTGAATTGTGCTGGATACATCACCCAGCTTCACACCGTGCTTTAATACCTCTATTCCCTTGAAAAAGCTCTCTCTCGTTGTATCAATAAGCTTTTGGGCATCATCAGAAATATGTCCTACTCCAAATGTTCTCGCCGCGTCTGAATGCCAGCCATCTAAGATACAGCCCATATCAATGCTTATAATATCTCCGTCACGAAGCTCTCTCTTACTTGGTATTCCGTGAACAACCTCATCGTTAACCGATGCGCAGATTGTGGCGGGATAACCGTTATAGTTTAAGAAATTCGGTATTGCACCGTGCTTTTTGTAAAAATTATATGCAATTGTGTCAAGCTCCTTAGTTGTTATTCCCGGCTTGATTTTGTCCTCAAGTATCAGGAATAACTCCTTTGTAAGCTTACACGATTCACGCATTTTGTCGATTTGTTTTGCAGATTTAATGCTTATCATTAAATCACTCCCCAAGTCCAAGAGCTCTGGCTACATTTTTAGTTGTATCCTCTAAACGCTCCTCACCACTTGCCGTTACAAGAAGCCCCTTATCCATATAGAAATGCTTAATGGGTTCTGTCTGGTCGTGGTAAATGTTTAATCTCTTCTGAATTGTCTCGGGATTGTCATCATCTCTCGTAATGAGTGAACCGCCACAGTTGTCACATATTCCTTCTTTTGCAGGTTTCTTTGAAATTATATTGTAAGGTGTTCCGCACTTTGAACATTCACGACGTGATGAAAGTCTTTCAACTATCACATCATCCTCAACCTCAAGTAGTAATACCTTATCAATTTCAACACCTGCTGCGTCAAGTGCTTCTGCCTGTGCAGTTGTTCTGGGGAATCCGTCAAGGATAAATCCCTTTTCACAGTCTGCCTGGGCAAGACGCTCTTTGACAATTGCAACAATAACCTCATCGGGAACAAGCTTGCCGTCATTTATATACTGCTCTGCCATTTTTCCCACTTCGGTCTGTTCTTTTATAGCGGTTCTTAACATCAATCCTGTTGATATGGTATTGACGCCAAGTTTTTTCTCCAGAATTTCACCCTGGGTGCCTTTGCCGGCTCCCGGAGGGCCCATAAGAATTAATCTCATAACTTTGCCTTTCTGTGCTTCATTCATTTAACCGCTTCGGCTCTCGGAGAATGCACTGCATCCCCCGAAATCAAATTTCTCTGACTGCCGATTATTCAAGGAATCCCTTATAATGACGCATCATCATCTGTGATTCCATCTGCTTAACTGTTTCTAATGCAACGCCGACCATGATCAGTACTGATGTACCACCAATCTGAATGCCGGGGTTGTTTACTACAGCACCGATTATTACGGGCAATACAGCTATAATACCAAGGAAGAATGCACCTACAAGGTTTAATCTTGATGTCACACGAGCAAGATAGTCGCTTGTTGACTTACCGGGACGGATACCCGGGATATAGCCACCACTCTTCTTGATGTTGTTTGACATCTCAATGGGATTGAACTGTATTGTTGAGTAGAAATAAGTGAAGAATATGATCAACAGGAAGTATAGAACACCGTATACCACAGTTGTCCATGCCTCACCTGTTGTTGATAAACAATCAAGGATTGTCTTACCAATAACATTCTTTACCTCTGCACCACCTGTCAATAGTCTTACAATTGTTGCAGGGAATGCCATAATTGATGAAGCAAAGATGATAGGCATAACGCCGCTTGCTGCAACCTTTATGGGAATGTTTGTATTCTGTCCGCCGTACATCTTTCTGCCAACAACACGTTTAGCATACTGTACAGGGATTCTTCTCTCTGCGTCTGTAAAGAATATAACAAGTGCAATTACTGCGATTGCAACTATCAGCAAGCCTAATGCAATTGCAATACCCCAGGGCTTGAATACGCCGCCGGGCATCAGGTATGTCTGGTAAACTGTAATAATCGCACCGGGGATGCTTGCTACGATACCTGCAAAGATAATCATTGAAATACCGTTGCCCAGACCCTTTTCTGTGATTAGCTCACCTAACCATACAACAAATGCTGTACCTGCTGTAAATGTCATAACAATTACGAAGAATGCAAGTGCACCGGGCTCTGAAATAGGTGATACACCCAACATTGTTACACCCATGTTCTGTAGTGTAACGTACAAGCCTGCACCCTGAACAAATGCAAGGATGATACCTACATATCTTGTAATCTTGTTAATCTTCTTTCTACCCTCTACGCCTTCCTTTGACAATCTCTCAAGTGCGGGGATTGCAACGGTTAGCAACTGGATAATAATTGATGCATTGATGTAGGGTGAAACACCAAGTGCAAGAACTGTTGCGTTCTGGAACGCACCACCTGTAAAAGTGTTAAACAGGCTGAACAAGTCCATGCTGCTGCCTGCACCCAAAAATGCTGCCATTGCATCAGGATTCAGATAAGGAACAGGAATTGCTGCACCAAGTCTGAATACTGCAAGCATAATGATTGTGAACCAGATTCTGCGTCTTAAATCAGGAATTGTAAATGCGTTTCTGATTGTTTCGAGCATCTCAGATCACCTCAGCCTTTCCGCCAGCCTTTTCGATCTTCTCTTTAGCTGACTCGCTGATCTTTGCTACCTTAACAGTAACCTTCTTTGTAACTTCGCCTCTGCCAAGTACCTTAACGCCGTCAAGTGTTTTGCTGATTACACCCTTCTCAAGTAGTGTCTCTGCTGTAACCTCATCGCCGTCATTGAACTTGTCAAGAACTTCAACATTTACCGTTACATACTTCTTTGCGAAGATGTTTGTAAATCCACGCTTGGGCAAACGTCTGTAAAGAGGCATCTGGCCACCCTCAAAACCGGGTCTTACGCCGCCGCCTGATCTGGCATTCTGGCCCTTGTGACCCTTGCCTGAAGTCTTACCTACGCCTGAACCAATACCACGGCCAACGATTTTCTTTCTATGAGTTGAACCTGCTGCGGGCTTCAATTCTTCAAGTCTCATTCGCTGCACCTCCTGTTCAAATTTCTTCTACTGTTACAAGGTGTGAAACCTTGTTAATCATTCCTCTAACCTGCGGGTTGTCCTCATGTTCAACAACCGAGCGGATTTTCTTAAGGCCAAGAGCTTCAACAGTCTTAATCTGATCCTGCTTTCTACCAATGGTGCTCTTAACCAAAGTAATCTTTAATTTAGCCATTACTTAACCATTCCTTTCTGTTAATCGGTGTGTTGATTAACCTCTGATCTGGTCTACGGTCTTGCCGCGAAGCTTTGCAACTTCCTCTACGCTCTTCAATTCCGCAAGACCCGCAATTGTTGCGTTAACAACGTTACGCTTGTTGTTTGAACGCAAGCACTTTGTTCTGATATCCTTTATACCAGCAAGCTCCAATACTGCACGGGCAGCACCGCCTGCGATAACACCGGTACCTTCCTTAGCAGGCTTAAGCAAAACCTTACCTGCACCGTCTACACCGATTGTCTCATGGGGAATTGTTGTGCCAACCAAGGGAACTCTAATAAGGTTCTTCTTAGCAGCCTCAATACCTTTTCTTATAGCCTCGGGAACTTCTGCAGCCTTACCTGAACCGCTGCCTACGATACCGTTTCCGTCACCAACTACAACCAAGGCACTGAATCTCATAGTACGTCCGCCCTTAACTGTCTTTGATACACGGTTAATTGCAACAACGTTCTCTTCAAGCTCTAAATTAGTAGCGTCAATTCTTTCAATCACTTGTCTGCTCCTCCTTCTATTAGAATTCCAAGCCGCCTTCTCTTGCACCTTCTGCAAGAGCTGCAACTCTACCGTGATATACGTATCCGCCTCTGTCGAAAACTACTGACTTGATGCCTGCAGCAAGTGCCTTTTCAGCTACTGCCTTACCAACAAGCTTTGCGCCCTCAACATTGGAACCGTTACCCTCAAAGCCCTTTTCAACGCTTGACGCTGAAACGATTGTAACGCCTGCTACGTCATCGATAATCTGAGCATAAATGTGATTTAAGCTTCTGAATACGTTAAGACGAGGTCTCTCCGCAGTACCGGAGATGTTCTTTCTTACTCTGTAATGACGCTTAATTCTAGCCTTATTTTTATCTTTCATCTTTATCATTATAAGAACACTCCTTTCAATTATTTCTTCTTAGCGCCGGTCTTACCTTCTTTACGTCTGATATACTCATCAGCGTACTTGATACCCTTGCCCTTATAAGGTTCAGGAGCTCTAAAGCTTCTGATCTTTGCTGCAACAGCGCCTACGCGCTCCTTGTCAGCACCCTTAACCAAAATCTGGTTAGGTGAGGGAACCTCAATTGTGATACCAGCCTCTGCCTCGAAGTTTACAGGGTGTGAATAACCCAATGTAAGGTTTAGTGTCTTACCCTGCATTGCTGCTCTGTAACCAACACCGTTGATTTCAAGAGTCTTTGTAAATCCGTCTGTAACACCGATTACCATATTGTTTACAAGTGTTCTTGTAAGACCGTGTAGTGAACGGTGCATCTTGTTGTCTGAAGGACGCTCAACTGTGATTGTGTCACCATCGATTACTACCTTCATATCCGGATGAAGTGTTCTTGTCAAAGTTTCCTTTGCGCCTTTTACTGTGATTGTA
>JAZNVD010000205.1:0-3286 GCA_045592645.1 Candidatus Ornithomonoglobus sp.
AAACAACGGCATTGTCAACAATGTCCGCTTTACGGGCGGATGTAACGGTAACACCCAGGGTGTAAGCCGTTTATGTGAGGGGATGGAGGCAACAGAGGTAATACGCCGTCTTGAGGGCATCAACTGTAACGGACGAGGCACATCCTGCCCTGACCAGCTTGCAAAATCCATTAAACACGCAATGGAAAACAACTAAAGAGTTCTAAAACCGTCGCAGGTTGCATATATATTTAGTATATGGAGGAATAACTTTGCGACGGTTTGTTTTTTTTATGATTATAATTACGGGAGTAGTTGCCTTTATTGTTGCCTGCAACGGAAAGGACAACCTTCCTACAACCACAACTGAAATTTATTTTGTTGATGAAAGGCTTAACCGTCTTCTGCCTTACGAGTGTCAGGTAATTGACGCAACTCCCGGGGATATGGCAAGGGCGGTGATTGATAAACTCATTGAGGGACGGGACAGCGATTACGGTGTACGCCGTGTGATACCCGCTATGGACAAGTGCCTTTCGGTTACTTTAAAGGACACGGTTGCATATGTTGATATTAATTCAAAAATAAAAGAGGATATGAAGCATCGTGAGGAGGACGAAAAGCTTTTTATTTACCAGATTGTCAATTCCCTTACATCTCTCAAGGGGATACGTTTTGTAAGGTTCACCGTGGACGGTGCCATTCACAAGGATTTTTTAGGATTTTATGATATGCGTGACACCTTCAAGTTCAAGTATCCCGAATAAAAACGCCCTACTGCAGAAGGGCGTTTTTTTAAAATTAGGAGTGCGGAGTGCGGAATTATGGATGTTTTTTGCAAAGGCAAAAACCCACATTCCAATTGACAAAGGTCGGTTGTGTATGATATAATAAAAATATGTATAAATATGTATTTTAAAGGTAAAAACCAATGAATAAAAATGAGTTTATAATGGAAAGCTTTGGGGTTTCAAAGCGTGCCCTTGATATAATAAATGAAGCAGAGAAAAAGATAGAGAAGCAGTTTGCAGACCTTGGTGAGATTGCAGAGATTAATCAGCTTAAGGTTATGCGTGCCTTTTCCCATAACCGTGTTTCTGAACGTCACCTGATGCCGTCAACGGGCTACGGTTATGATGACGAGGGCAGAGATACCCTTGATAAAATCTATGCCGAAGTGTTCGGTGCAGAGGATGCCATTGTCCGTCATAACTGGGTTAACGGCTCACATACCTTATCAACTATGCTTTTCGGTGTACTTCGTCCCAATGATACATTACTTGCCATTACGGGTAAGCCGTATGACACTCTTGAGGAGGTTATAGGCATTTCAGGAGAGGACGGCAACGGCTCCCTTAAGGATTTTGGCATTGCATATAAACAGATTGATTTAGTTGACGGTGACATTGACCGTGATGCAATTAAGAAGGCTCTTGAGAGTGAGAAAATACGTGCAGTAATGATTCAGCGTTCAAAGGGCTACGGCTGGAGACCGTCTTTCAGTGCAGAGAAAATCGGTGAGATTGTTTCTTTTGTAAAGGGTATTTCACCTGATACAGTGTGTCTTGTGGATAACTGCTACGGTGAGTTTGTTGACACGAAAGAGCCGACAGATTTCGGTGCAGACCTGATTGCAGGCTCACTTATAAAAAACCCCGGTGGCGGTCTTGCACCTACGGGCGGATATATTGCAGGAAGAAAAGATTTAATTGAACTTTGTTCATACAGAATGACCTGTGTGGGTATTGGCAGGGAATGCGGTGCAACCCTTGGTTTTAACCGTCAGGCTTATCAGGGCTTGTTTATGGCTCCCCATACGGTTTTGCAGGCGTTAAAGGCGGCGGCATTATGTGCGGCGGGGTTTGAGGCTCTTGGTTTTGAAACGGACCCTGCAGCAGACCTTGAAAGACACGACATAATTCAGTCGGTTAAGTTTAATAATAAAGAAAAAATGATTGCGTTTATACAGGGCATCCAGAAGGGTGCACCCGTAGACAGCTTTGTTACACCCGAGCCGTGGGATATGCCCGGCTATCAGGACCCCGTAATTATGGCAGCAGGGGCTTTTGTCCAGGGCTCATCCATTGAGTTTTCGGCTGACGGTCCCATCCGTGAGCCTTACATTGCATATATGCAGGGCGGATTAACATACGAATCGGCAAAGCTTGGAATTACAGTTGCAGTTGATAATATACTAAAGCTTGATGCTTAAAAAGAGGTAGATTACAGTGGAGAAAAGTTTTTTAAAGAAATATTTTCAGTCCCTATTGACAATTCTTGGCGTACTTGTTGTAGCTTTCTTTGTGATTATGGGAATTGACTTTACGGGCGGTGCAAGGCTTCAGCACGAAAAAATGCTTGCGGCACTTGAAGCACCCGAGGACGGTATTATTAACGTGTTGTTGATGTGTACGGATAATGACGGGCTGCGTACTGACGCTATGGTCCTTGCGTCCTATGACACAGAGAAGAACAGTATAAATATGCTTTCCGTTCCCAGAGATCTGAGAATGTATATAGGCAACCGTTACCAGAAGGTTAACGCCGCCCACGCATTCTACACTGACGGAAAGATTGCAGGGGCTCTTGGTACCTGCGAGGCAGTGTCACGGCTTACGGGTGTTCCTGTGAATTACTATGTTGATTTTTCCTTTGATACGGTTGCAAAGGTTATGGACAGTATTGGCCCTGTGACATTTACAATCCCCGACCTTTACGGTGACGGTGTAGGTATGGTATATGATGACCCTGCTCAGGACTTGCATATTAATTTGCCTCCCGGCACATATGATTTGAATGGTGAGCAGGTAGTTCATCTTCTTCGTTACAGAAAGGGTAATCCTGACCCTGAAACGGGAATCAGAAAAGGTTATGTTGACGGCGATCAGGGCAGAATTGCATTACAGCAGGATTTTATAAGAACTATGGTCGACCAGAAACTTAATCTTGCCATAATCAAGAAAATTCCCTCAATATTTTCGGGAATTATGAATGAGGTTGACACTAACCTGACTGTAAAAGAGGTTATAAAATACTCCAAACATCTTGTAAAACTCACATCTGCAGGCATTCGTACGGAAACTATCCCCGGAACAGGTACTAACGAGGATGCTAACGGTGATGTTCTTATCCCCAATATGCAGGAGCTGGAGTATATGATAAAAGAAATGTTTACCAACGCAGAAACCGAGAAAATGAATTACGGTAACCCTGATGCCACAATTTCTCTGTATGCTGACGGTTACAAGACCACAGGCGGATATGTACGTACGCAAAATCTTGATACTCTTGCGGGAATATCAGGCAG
>JAZNVD010000206.1:0-5503 GCA_045592645.1 Candidatus Ornithomonoglobus sp.
GTAGTTCAGTTGGTTAGAACGCTAGCCTGTCACGCTAGAGGTCGTGAGTTCGAGCCTCATCCGGATCGCCATATGCCTCTGTAGCTCAGTCGGTAGAGCAAGGGACTGAAAATCCCTGTGTCGGCGGTTCGATTCCACCCGGAGGCACCATAAATGCGGGAGTGGCTCAGTGGTAGAGCGTCACCTTGCCAAGGTGAACGTCGCGAGTTCGAATCTCGTCTTCCGCTCCATAACAAAAGACGCTGAGGCGTCTTTTGTTTTCAGACGGCGTCATAGCCAAGTGGTAAGGCACGGGTCTGCAACACCCTTATCCCCCGGTTCAAATCCGGGTGACGCCTCCAAAAACAATAGGTGCTACGGCTTAAGAGAACTTAGGTCGTGGCACTTTTTTTCCCAATTTTACGAGGTATAGCTATGAAACATATAAAGAGATTTTTAATTTTAATAATTATCCTTTCCATAGCCTTTATTATAGTTAATTCCCGTACGCGTTTCTTTAAGGATATTAATAAACATCTGCCTTTTTTAGGTAATAGTATATCACAAAGTATATCGGACTTTTCAGAATCCGTTGACAAGACACTGTCCCATATACCCTCACCGCGAGAGCTTATTGCACGTATACGAAATGTTGAGCTCCCCATTGACCCTGAAGATGTGGCTGAAAACGTATATATATCCGATGATATTATGCTTAACTTCTATGGTCACAGAAATATATCCATATCCCTTGAGGGTAATGAACTTGATATCTTCGGTATAACGGATAATAGAAATGACTTGTATCTTGTGTATCAGTTCCTTGACAGTCAGGGTGAGATATTAAGCCAGACTATGGATTACACTGATTCCGAAGGACGCTTCCGCCGTCAGGTTAAAATTCCCGACAATGCGTATCAGTTAGCAGTCTACACCGGCAAAGAACGTTCAGGTGAATTTACGGGATATATTTATGACTACGTTCTTTTAACACAGAATGTTGACGGCAACTGGAGTGTCAAGACATCTCCCGTTTATGAGGATAATATTACTCTCTATGAAAAACCCAAGTCACGCAGTGCCGCATTACGCAGTACTTATAATATTACTCACCGTGACAGCAACATAGAGAATATGGCACAGGAGATTACGGCAAATTGCCAAAATGATTATGATAAGGCACTTGCTTTGCATAACTGGATATGTGAAAACATTTACTATGATGAAGACTCCATAACAGATGAGGGCAACACTGCACCTTATACTGCCACACAGGTTTTAAGAGAAAGACGCGCAGTGTGTCTTGGTTATGCAAACCTTTATGCAGCGTTTTTAAGAAGTCTTGACATCCCTGCCAATGTTGTAGCCGGTTACGGTTTAGGTGTAGGCACAGGCGATAGCCGCTGGAACGACGAAAACATTTCTTCAAATGAGGCCAACCATGCCTGGAACGAGGTTTATATTGACAACCGGTGGGTTATTGTTGATACCACATGGGACTCAAAGAATAAAATCAGAAACGGTGTCAAGATACGGGATAACAATTACTCACACTTGTATTTTGATGCAAACCTGAAATTTTTCTCCAATAACCACAAAATTGTAGAATACAAAAAATGAGGCAAATAATTTGCCTCATTTTTTATATAAACTTTTTTATATCCTCGGGCACATCTGCAATCATTTTTGCATTGTATCCCTCAAGCTCCTCACGGCTTCTGAAACCCCAGCTGACGCTGATACATTCCATTCCTGAATTTTTTGCAGTTTCAAGGTCCACATCCGTGTCCCCTACATAAACTGCATTATCTACGCTTTCACCCAGCATTTTAAGTGCCTTAAATACCATATCAGGTTCGGGCTTGTTATTTGTGTCGGGACTGTCACCTATGGCAACCTCAATAACGTCATCGAAAAACTCATCCCGTAAATCTTTTACAGCAAAATCAATCTTATTTGAAACAATGGCAAGTCTATAACCCATAACCTTTAAATCATTTAACAACTCCATTATTCCCTCATAGGGTGCAGTAAGATTTCTGCTGTTTTTTCTGTAATGGTCCTCAAAGGTTTTAAAGGTTCTCTCATATAAATCATCCGTTGTCCCTGCAGGAACTGCACGGCGAATAAGAACCCTCACACCATTTCCTATAAATCTACGCACCTCGTCAATAGTTCTTTGAGGTAACCCATTTTCCTTTAATGCAAAGTTTACACTCCCCGCCAAATCGTCTAAAGTATTTAATAATGTTCCGTCCAAATCAAAAACTACTGTTGTATATTTCATTTGTTTTCTCCTGTAAAATATTTTCCCTGATAGGTGTTCCTTGATACCATAAGCTTATCAATGGAATTTAAAACATCAAACTTGTTTGTACTCCATAAAGGTGCCAAAAGGGTTGCCTTTGCACCATCGCCTGTCAGTCGTTGGATTACTGTTTCAGGTGGTAAAACCTCAAGCTGACGCACAATTATATCTACATATTCATCCTTCGTTAAAGGCGTAATTTTACCCTCTTTATATTCCTTTGCCATTACAGTATTTTCAATAATATGAAGAAGATGTAATTTGATACAATGAGGCATTAATGTTCCTACAACCCTTGCTGATTCAACCATCATTTCAGGGGTTTCACCCGGCAAACCGTCAATTAAATGAACACAGATATTTATTCCCCGTTCCTTTAATTTATTATACCCCTCTAAAAACTCCTCAAAGGTGTGGCAACGGTTAATTCTCTCACCCGTTTCATTATAAATACTCTGTAACCCTAACTCCACAATTAAGTATGTCCGTTTGTGAAGCTCACACAGATACTCTACTGCATCATCACTAAGACAATCGGCACGGGTTGCAATACTGATTCCCACAACGTCAGGCTCGGCTAAAACTCCTTCAAACCGTTCCTTTAAAACCTCCACGGGAGCATAGGTATTGGTATGTGCCTGAAAATACGGCATAAATTTTCCTTCATTCCATTTATTACGGATAAGCTCCTTGCCCTTTTCAAACTGACAAATGATACTGTCACGTTCATTACCTGCAAAATCTCCGCTTCCAGACTCCGAACAATATGTGCAACCGCCATAACCTTTTGTGCCATCAATATTAGGACAGGTAAAACCGCCGTTTAGAGCAATCTTTATAACCTTACACCCAAACTTATGACGAAGATGATAGTTCCATGTGTGATAATGTTTGTTGTCGTCACTGTATATGAATTTTTCCATTTAACCTCTCCAAAAGAAAACAGCACCTTAAAGGTGCTGTAAGATTTTATTAAAGATTTTTAACATATGTCTTAACAAACTCTTCTAAAAGCTCGTCTCTTTCAAGCTTTGCAATTAAGCCTCTTGCACCGTTATAGCTTGTTATGTATGTAGGGTCATCAGACAAAATATATCCCACTATCTGGCTTATAGGGTCATAACCTTTAATCTTTAATGCCTCATATACACGAGTTATAATATCCTTTACCTCTTTAGATTGATCAAGCTCAAGCTCAATCTTCATCGTCTCATTGAATTCCATAATAACCCTCCTTGCCTGCTTACTATGCTACTATAATATTACAATTTATCATAAAAATCAAGTCTTTTTACGCAATTAACACATTTTTCTTCCGTTACAGTCCCATAAAAAGTCCGCCAACTGTATCAATTGGACCCGTTACGATAACACTTAAAGTTTTCTCATCTAAAATTGTATCCATAATGTCTTTGATACTCTCACCGTTAACACGGTTGATTTTATCAAGTATTTCATCACGGGTGCGTAACGGACGGTCAAGAAGTGCCGCACGGCCTATTGCCTGCATACGTGATGATATACTCTCACCCGAGAGTATATAATTACCCTTTAACTGCACTTTTGCCCTTTCAATGTCCGTATAGCTTAACTCCTCTTTTTTAATTAGACGTATCTCATCACAAATTAGTTCCGCGACCTGTGCCGAATTTTCAGGGGTTGTGGCATAACCCACATCAAAAGTACCTGTGCCCATATATGCACTGTGCCCCGCGCCAATAGAATAAACAAGTCCGTGTTTCTCACGAATATTCTGGAATAATCTTGACGACATTCCGCTGCCAAATATATTATTGAAAACAAGGAGTGAATACACCCTCTCGTCGTAAATATCAATACCGTTAAAACCTGCAACAACCTGAACCTGCTCAAAATCACGGGGTAAAACCGAATTCTTTGCCTTATACGTTACGTTCTGATATTCCGGTTTAATATTGAGAAGCTCCCTCTCGCCAAAGTATCTTTCAAGAAGTTCAAACAAACTATCGTCAAATCTGCCTGCAACTGCGATAATAATACTATCCTTCGTATAATGGTTTCTCATATACTCACGCATACTGTCAGGAGTAATATTATGTAAACTTTCTGTTGTGCCTAAAATAGGTCTGCCCATAGGGGTGTTTTCCCATACAGCTTCTGCAAAAAGGTCATAAACAACATCCTCGGGGCTGTCCTCATACATTGCAATCTCTTCTAAAACCACACGACGTTCAAGGTCCATATTTTCCTTTGAAAGCTCGGGCGAAAATATCATATCAGACAAAATATCAATGGAAACCTCTGCGTGCTCACTTAAAGTCTTTCCGTAAAAACAAGTACATTCCTTGGTAGTAAATGCGTTTAGGTGTCCTCCCACGGAGTCCATTTCAATAGCGATATCAAGAGCAGTACGGCTGTTTGTACCCTTAAATAGCATATGCTCAATAAAGTGAGACATTCCTGCCTCATCCCTGTTTTCATAACGGGAGCCATTTGCCACCCACACACCGACAGATACCGCCTCTGTATATGGTACAGACTCGGCAAACACTCTTATTCCGTTTTTAAGAGTTTTATATATATACATATTACTTTCCTCATTACCAATATATGTTCTCATTTTTCAAAAAGACCTGTCACTATGACAGGCCTTTTTTATTATATTAAAGTTTTAACCATCTTTAAAATATCATCACTGATACTGTCTATAGTTCTGACTTCACCTGTCGAGTCAGTACAGGGGACTATGCACCAGTCAAGCTTTTTCGCGATTCCCTTGGCATTGTCATAGCTCTTTTTAAGATATTCCAGATCACGTTCGTGAATATCTTTTTTGTCTGACTTATCAATCTTGTTTGCACGTTCTTTCATAAGTCTTGCCGCTACATCTGTGGGCATATCCAGAAAGACAGTAACATTAGGATAAGGCAGACCGTAATGCTTATACTCAAGGTTATGCAACCATTCTACAAACTTTTCTTTTTCATCCTCGTCGTCTATTTTAGCCGCCTGATGAATAAGGTTTGACGGAACATATCTGTCAGCAACAATAACTGTACCTTCATTATAGTCCTTGCCCCAGTCCTTACGATAGGTCGCAAATCTGTCCATTGCATAAAAAGTAGATGCGGTGTATGCGTTTACATCGTTAGGGTTTGTCCCAAACTCACCTGCCAGGTACATTTTAACCAATGCAGACGAATCACTCTCATAAGCAGGGAAAGAAATAAGTCTTGC
>JAZNVD010000207.1:0-6820 GCA_045592645.1 Candidatus Ornithomonoglobus sp.
AGAAAATAGATGTTAATGTACCCGTTGTGTATGTTAACAACACACGTCGCTACATTGCAGAGCTTGCGTGTACTTTCTACAACAACCCCTCAAAGAAGCTTTCTCTTGTGGGAATTACAGGTACAAACGGCAAGACAACAATCACATATCTTGTAAAGAGTATTTTAGAAACTGCAGGTAAGCGTGTAGGTGTAATAGGAACAAACCAGAATATAATAGGGGATAAAGTGCTTTTAACCAAGAGCACAACTCCCACAACACCTAATTCGCTTGAGCTTCAGCAGTTATTTACAGAGATGGTGCATTACGGTGCAGAGTACGTGGTAATGGAGGTATCCTCTCACGCCCTTGACCTTGACAGAGTTCACGGCTGTGAGTTTGATGTGGGTGTATTTACAAACCTTACACAGGACCACCTTGATTTTCACGGAACAATGGAAAATTACCTTAATGCCAAGGCAAAGCTTTTTGGAATATCAAAAAAAGGTGTTGTAAACTTTGATGATAACGGCGGTAAAACAATTGCCCAACGTGGTGAGTGTGCCGATATTATAAAGGCAGGACTTGGTGATGGCTGCGACCTTGTTGCATCAGATATTGAGATTTCAGCCCGTGGTTCAAAATTCAATATGACCTACAAAGGTAAAACATACCCCGTAACAGTTGCAATACCTGGTGAATTCAGTGTGTATAATGCCATATGTGCGGCAGGCTGCGGCTTGCAGCTGGGTGTTGATATTGATACAGTTATCCGTGGTCTTGCAGCAGCAACGGGAGTTCTTGGCAGAGTTGAAGTAGTACCAACTAATACTGACTATACTGTAATAATTGACTATGCACACACCCCTGATGGCCTGGAGAATATAATCAGCTGTGTTAAGGGCTTTGCAAAGGGTAAGGTTATAACATTATTTGGTTGTGGCGGTGACCGTGACAACACGAAGCGTCCCATAATGGGTGAAATTGCAGGAAATCTGTCGGATTTCAGTATTATAACCTCCGATAACCCGAGAACGGAGAAACCCGAGGCAATAATAGCGGAGATTGAAGCAGGAATGAAAAAGACCTCGGGAGATTATATAACCATAACTGACCGACGCAAGGCAATAGGCTACGCCCTTGATAATGCCAAGGCAGACGATGTAATCATTCTTGCAGGTAAGGGTCAGGAAACATACCAGATAATCGGTAAAGAAAAGTTTGACTTTGACGAACGCATAGAGGTATATAAGCATTTGAAGAATAGATGAGTAATAAGGGACTGCACTCTATAGTGTAGCCCCTTATTGTGAATAAGGAGATGAATTAAAATGCAGGCATTGTCCCATAAAGATATACTTAATGCAACGGGTGGAAGCCTTGTTTGCGGCAGCAGTGAGGGTGAAATAACTTTAATTACCACCGATTCACGTAAGGCACAGGCGGGTGCATTGTTTATACCTTTGGTGGGTGAGAAGACGGACGGACATAATTTTGTCAGTCAGGCGGTTTTGGCGGGTGCAGTGTCCCTTACTCACAATGATATTGATGTTACATCAGGTACTGTAATAAAGGTAGCCGATACAAAAAAGGCACTGGGTGATATTGCAGGCTACTACAAGGAAAAGTATAATATCCCTTCGGTTGCTATAACAGGCAGTGTTGGTAAAACCACCACAAAGGATATGATTTCAGGAGTTTTAAGTGAGAGGTTCAATACACATAAAACCCCCAATAATTTCAATAATGACATTGGCGTACCCCTTACCATTTTTGGTATTGAAGCGGAGCATACAATGGCAGTTATTGAAATGGGTATGAACCATTTTGGTGAGATAGAATATCTGCAGAATATTGCAAAGACAGATATTGCGGTGATTTCCAATGTAGGTATGAGCCATATTGAAAACCTTGGCTCACGGGAGGGAATTTTCCGTGCAAAAATGGAAATTGCAAAGAATTTCAATGAAAATAACACCCTTATTATAAACGGCGACAACGAGTATCTTGATACAGTTTCGGACACCCCCTACAAGGTAGTACGTTTTGGTATGGATGAGCATAATGACATCTATGCAAAGAATATTAAAAATCTTGGCCTTATGGGTGTTGAATTCACGGTGGTTTACAAGGTCGGAGAGTTTAAGGTGACCGTGACGCAACCGGGTGTTCACAATGTGTATAATGCTCTGTCTGCAATTGCGGTTGGACTTCATTTCGGGCTTACACCTGAAGAATGTGCAAGAGGAATAAAGAATTGCAAATATACCGCATCACGTCTTGAAATTGCGGAGTATAACGGCATTGAGGTTATTAATGACTGTTATAATTCATCACCCGATTCCGTGCGTGCGGCACTGAAGGTAATGGGAGAAACAAAGAAATCAACAAGGGTTGCCGTTCTTGGTGACATTCTTGAAATGGGTGAATTTGCACCAAAGGCTCATTACGATTTAGGTCGGGATGTTGTGGAAAACAGCATTGATGTACTTATTACCGCAGGCAAAAATGCAAAGGAGATTGCCCGTGGTGCAAAGGAAATGGGAATGGATAATGTTATATCATTTGACACAACAGATGAACTTGCAAAAGAGATAAATAATCTTATAAAACCCGACAGCTGTGTTCTTGTAAAGGCATCTCACGGAATGGAGTTTTATAAGGTGGTAGATGCAATAAAGGGAAAGGACGAATAATATGAGAGAATTTTTAGGTGCAACCGTGTTATCAATGGTGCTTGCTTTTGCAATAACTGCGGTGCTTGGCCCGATTTTTATAAATTGGCTTCATAAATTAAAGTACGGTCAGGAAATCCGTGAGGAAGGCCCTCAATGGCATCAGAAGAAGTCAGGAACACCCACTATGGGCGGTATTATGTTTATAACAGGTATTGGAGTAGCTGTTATAATCAGTATTATAATTACTTCAATAATGGGAAATATGACATCAGTTATGATGAAAGGCTTAATCCTTTTTGCAGTAGCTCTTGGCTTTGGTGCAATTGGCTTTGTTGATGATTATATCAAGGTTGTGAAAAAACGCAACCTTGGTTTAACGGCAATTCAGAAATTTACTCTTCAGCTTGCTTTTGCGGCAGCATATGTAGTAATAATGTACCTTATGGGTATGTTAAAGACAGGAGTAATAATTCCCTTTACCGATATTACAATAAACCTGCCTTTATGGTTGTATATACCCTTCGTAATGTTTGTTGTAGTGGGAACGGTAAATGCAGTTAATCTTACTGACGGCCTTGACGGACTTGCAAGTTCAATAACGGTAGTTGTTGCACTGTTCTTTGCTGTATACGCTTATTTCAACTTCCTTGAAGTGGGAGTAAGTATGTTCTCTATGGCAATTGCAGGCGGTCTTATGGGATTTTTGATTTTCAACAAATACCCTGCAAAAGTGTTTATGGGTGATACGGGTTCATTGTTTTTAGGCGGTGCTGTTGCACTTATGGCGGCAGACCTTAATATGCATTTATATCTTGTAATTGTCGGCTTTGTTTACTTTGCAGAGACGCTGTCGGTTATTATGCAGACAACATACTTCAAGATTACAAAAAGAAAGTATGGTGAGGGCAGACGAATTTTCAAGATGACACCAATTCATCATCATTTTGAAATGTCAGGCTGGAAAGAAACAAAAATTGTAGGAGTATTTACATTAGTAACACTTATACTTTGTGCAGTTGCATATTTAGGATAATTGAGAGAGGAGTGATCTTTTGGCACAGTCAGGGTACAGAAGCGGTACAAGAGCCGTAAAGACTACGGGAACAACACCGCGTAGCAGAGATACAAAAGAACGTGTGACAGAAGCCAAAAAGAAAACCGTTACAGATAAAAACAGGTCAAAGTCCATCCGTGAAAAATTTGTCAGAACGGGTGAAATGGATTACACCCTGCTTTTCCTTGTTATATTAATTGTAGTTGTGGGACTTATAATGCTTCTTTCAGCATCAGCCCCATCAGGCAAGCGTATCTATGACGATTCATATTATTATTTTAAACGTCAGTTATTGTTTGTTGTGTTCGGATTTGTGGGAATGATAATTGTATCAAAGGTTAACCTGAAAACACTTATCCCGTATGTTCCAAAAGCATTCTGGATATGTGCAGGGTTATTGCTTTTAGTACTTATTCCCGGTATCGGTGTCGAGGTAAACGGTTCACGCCGATGGTTGAACATACCCTTTGTTCAGCTTCAGCCGTCGGAGTTTATGAAGCCCGTTATAGCTATGTATATAGCATATCTTGTTAAGAATAAGACGGTAGATTTAAAAACTATGCAGGGCAACGGTTTCTGTGCAATTATTGTGGGTATTGTGGCACTGCTTCTGATGCTTGAAACACACTTAAGCGGTACGCTGGTTATTGTTGGTATTGCATTGTGTGTTATGATTGCAGGCGGAACACCCGTTAAACCTATTCTGTGGGGTATTGGCGGTGTAGCTGTTCTTGTGTTTATATATCTGCAGTTTGACCCCATACGAATGGCAAGAATTACGTCGTTAATTGACCCCTTTGCAGACGCACAGGGTACGGGTTACCAGATTTCACAGAGTATTTATGCAATTGGTTCGGGCAGATTATTCGGACTTGGACTTGGAGAGAGTGTTCAGAAATATTCCAACCTACCCGAGCCGTATAATGATTTCATATTCTCAATTATCTGTGAGGAGTTAGGTTTCTTCGGTACAACAATTATAATTCTGTTGTTTGCCGCACTGTTTTTACAGGCTATGAGAATAGCGCTTAAAGCACCCGATTTGTGGTCATCTCTTACCTGTATAGGCATTGCGTCACAGATAGGAATACAAACAGTGCTTAATATGGGCGTTGCGGTTTCCATTATTCCCAATACGGGTGTATCACTGCCGTTCTTCAGCTACGGTGGCACATCAGTTATGACATTACTTCTTGAAATGGGAATACTTCTTAATGTATCAAGAACATCAGTTAAAAAGTAAGGGGATTTTATTATGAAGGTTATATTTGCAGGTGGCGGTACGGGCGGTCATATCAACCCTGCCATATCCATTGCAGATTATGCAAAGTCCAAAGACAAAGATTTTGAGGCTTTGTTTATTGGTACACACCGTGGACTTGAGAGCAAGCTTGTTCCCAAAGCAGGCTATAACATAGAATATATTGATATTGCAGGCTTTAGCAGAAAAAATATGCTAAAGAATATTTCAGTCATTAAAAAGCTTATTAAGTCACGCCGTGACTGCCGCAGAATAATCCGTGATTTCAAGCCTGACTGCATTGTATGTACAGGCGGTTACGTCAGCGGTCCTGTTGCTATGGCGGCATATAAGGAGGGTATCCCTGCCCTTATCCATGAGCAGAATGTTTATCCCGGTCTTACTGTTAAAGGCTCGGAGAAATATGTAAAATATTTAGCGGTGAGCTTTGACGAAACAGTAAATTATCTCAATGCAGATAAATGTGTTGTGACAGGTAATCCCATCCGTATGGAGATATTAAATGCTGACAGAAACAAAGCCAGGGAGAAGCTGGGAATTAATAAGCCTTTTGTTCTTGTGTTTGGTGGAAGTCTTGGCGCGGAAAAGATAAATAAAACCGTAACAGAGATTGTTCCTATGCTTAAGGAGGCAGGAGTAAAGCTTCTGTTTGGTACAGGCGAGAGAAATTATGAAGCTGTAAGAAATGCAGTGAATGAGTTGGGGATTTCCCCTGACGATAAGGATATTGAAATAGTTTCATATATAGATAATATGGCAGAGGTTATGGCGGCGGCGGATGTTGTTGTGGCGAGGTCAGGTGCAATAACCGTATCAGAGCTTGCGGCGTTGGGCAAACCATCAATTCTCATTCCGTCACCTAACGTGGTGCGTAACCACCAGGAGCAGAATGCCCGTGAGTTTGAGAAAAACGGTGCGGCAGCAGTTATAACAGAGGCAGAATTATCGGGTGATGTGCTGTTTAAACAACTTATGAATATGATTAACGACAGTGAAAAGCTTAACAGTATGTCACAAAATCTGAAGAAAATGGCAAAAACGGATGCACTGGAAAAGCTATATGGCTTAATGTGTGATATGTCAGAATAAACGGTGATAAAATTGATTAGAAAAATACCTGTACTTCTTGCACTGATACTTGTTGTAATCGGTGTTGTAGGTACAAACTTTGATAAAACTCCAAAAGAGGAGGAGGTTTCAACACCTGCACCTACGGAGAAAGTAACAAGAACAATAAAAATAACCGCAACGGGTGACTGCACTTTTGCAACTGATATTAATGCAAGCCGTGATCTGGGCTTTGTTGCATATCAGGAGAGATATGGCAACGACTGGTTCTTTAAAAATGTTAAAAGCATTTTTGAAGATGACGATTTGACCATTGTAAACTTTGAGGGAACATTATCCGACCGTGGCGAACGTGCAATAAAGCAGTTTGCATTCCGAGGAAAACCGGAATATGCAAAGATTTTATCGGGCTCATCTGTTGAGGCGGCAAACCTTGCCAATAACCATTCTATGGACTACGGTGAAGTTTCCCTGACAGATACAAAGATGTATCTTGAGGAGGAGGGAATACTCCACTGCCGTGGTGAGGAGGATGTTACAATCACCGAGATTAACGGTATAAAGGTTGGTCTTGTGGGCATTAACTACCTTAATGATGTTATGAGAACAGAGCTTGAGTCGGCTATTAAAAAGGCAAAGGACGGCGGTGCGGAGCTTATAATTCTGTCAATTCATTGGGGTGTTGAAAAAGCAACTGCACCTAATGCCGAGCAGATTGAGGTAGCACACCGTGCTATAGATTTGGGTGTGGATTTAGTAATAGGTACACATCCCCACGTA
>JAZNVD010000208.1:0-10452 GCA_045592645.1 Candidatus Ornithomonoglobus sp.
GGCAAGAGTTCTCTTGCTTTTGATACAATTTATGCAGAGGGACAGCGAAGATACGTTGAATCTCTTTCTTCATATGCACGAATGTTTCTGGGACAAATGGACAAGCCTGATGTTGATTATATTGAGGGACTTTCCCCTGCAATCAGCATCGACCAGAAAACCACATCAAAAAATCCTCGTTCAACTGTCGGTACAGTTACGGAGATTTATGACTATTTACGTCTGCTTTACGCAAGAGTAGGTATCCCCCATTGTCCAAAGTGCGGAAAAGAAGTTAAGAAGCAAACCGTTGACCAGATTGTTGACAAGATTATGGAATTGCCCGAAAGGTCAAGAATACAGATTCTTGCACCCGTTGTGACTGCAAAAAAGGGTGAGCATAAGAATATATTTGAAAATGCCAAAAAGAGTGGTTTTGTCCGTATTAAGGTTGACGGTGAAATGTACGACGTTGCAGAACCACCAACCCTTAAAAAGACATATAAGCACACAATAGAAATAGTAGTTGACAGACTTATTGTTAAAGAGGATATAGAATCACGCCTTGGTGATTCTATTGAAACCGCTTTCAAAATTGCCGATGATATTGTAACTGTAGAAGTCGTTGACGGTGAAACAATGCGTTTTTCGCAGAGTTATGCCTGTGATGACTGCGGTATCAGTCTGCCCGAACTTGAACCAAGACTGTTTTCATTTAACAACCCCTTCGGTGCGTGCCCCAAGTGTGACGGACTTGGTGTTCTTATTCAGCTTGACCCGTCACTTGTTGTTGTAAATCCTAATGAAAGTCTTATATCAGGTGCTATCCGTTGCAGTGGGTGGAACAGTTATGCTGACCCGTCAAGCTATGCTTATATGGCATATAAAGCAATTGCTGATATGTATGGATTTGATATAAATACTCCCTTTAAGGACATTCCACAAGACGCACAGGACGCTGTTTTGTATGGAACAGGTGATGTCAAGCTTAAAATGAAATATGACCGTTCATATGGAAGCGGTGAATATGAAATGCCTTTTGAGGGTGTTATGACAAATCTTCAACGCAGATATGACAGACCCACATCGGAATATGCCAGAAGTGACCTTGCAAGATATATGAGTGAGGTTACCTGCCCCAAGTGTCACGGCGCAAGACTTAACGACGATATCCTCTCTGTTACAGTTGGCGGAAAAAATATCTATGAATTCTGCCGTATGAGTATTAAGGATGAAATGGAGTTTATAAACTCACTTACCTTCACCGAACGTGAAATGATAATAGCAAGACAGATTGTAAAAGAAATAAAAGCCCGTTTACAATTCTTACTTGACGTTGGTCTTGATTATCTTACCCTTTCCCGTTCTGCAGGTACACTGTCAGGCGGTGAAGCGCAAAGAATACGTCTTGCAACACAGATTGGTTCAGGTCTTACTGGTGTGCTTTACATCCTTGATGAGCCGAGCATCGGCTTGCATCAGCGTGATAACGACAGACTCATCGGCACTCTTCAGCATTTGCGTGATTTAGGCAACACCGTAATTGTTGTTGAACACGACACTGATACTATGCTTGCAGCTGACCATATTGTTGACGTCGGTCCCGGTGCAGGAATTCATGGAGGACACATTGTCGGTGAAGGTACTGCAGAGGAACTCAAGAATTTCCCTGAATCAATTACGGGTAAATATTTAAGCGGTGAACTGAAAATTGAAACGCCCAAAACACGTCGTGAGCCAACAGGCTGGATAACCGTTAAGGGTGCCCAGGAAAACAATCTTAAAAATATTGACGTTAAATTCCCCACAGGTGTTCTTACCTGTGTTACAGGCGTTTCCGGTTCAGGTAAAAGCTCGCTTGTAAATGAGATACTTTACAAGCGCCTTGCACACACACTGAACGGTGCGAATACTCATGCAGGTAAACACAAGGAAATAACTGGTACTGAAGTTCTCGACAAAGTTATAGACATTAACCAGAGTCCTATCGGCAGGACTCCCCGTTCAAATCCTGCAACATATACAAATTTGTTTACAGACATTCGTGATGTGTTCGCATCGACAAATGAAGCAAAAATCCGCGGGTACAAATCAAGCAGATTTAGTTTCAATGTTAAGGGCGGACGTTGTGAAGCGTGTTCAGGTGACGGTATTGTCAAAATTGAAATGAACTTTCTATCAGACGTTTATGTCCCCTGCGAGGTTTGTCAGGGTAAGCGATATAACCGTGAAACATTAGAGGTTAAATACAAAGGCAAATCAATTTATGATGTTCTTGAGATGACTGTTGATGAGGGTGTCGAGTTTTTCAAAAACATTCCCAAATTAAGCAGAAGGCTTGAAACAATTGCCGAGGTTGGTCTTGGATACGTTAAGCTTGGCCAGAGCTCTACCACCCTTTCAGGCGGTGAAGCACAGAGAGTCAAGCTTGCAACCGAACTTTCAAAGCGTTCAACAGGAAAAACCATTTATATTCTTGATGAGCCTACCACAGGTCTTCACTCAGAGGATGTCAGAAAACTTATTGCGGTTCTTAATACCCTTGTGGAAAATGGGAACACAGTAATTGTTATCGAGCATAACCTTGATGTAATAAAGACTGCCGATTACATCGTAGACCTTGGTCCCGAAGGCGGTGACGGTGGCGGTACTGTTGTTGCCACAGGCACCCCGGAAGATGTCGCAAAGAAAAAGAAATCATATACAGGACAATACCTGAAAAAAATACTTTAAGAGGTCCTTTTAATGAAACGATATAAAAACTTAGTGATTATCCTTTTTGTTTCCGGAATAATAGGTATAATCATTGGAATTACAGCCGGAATATTTGGCAGACTCTTACATCTTGCTGAACATTTCCGAAGCGAACATTATATTTATCTTCTTCCTTTTCTCGGTATCATTGGCTTTGTTATTCTTTATCTTTACAAGCATATCAGCCCCAATTCCGAGCAAGGGTTAAATCTTGCCATTGCATATAACGCAGGCAGAGTTAACAAAGCAGGCGAAATAACCCAAGGCGACTATAACGGTAAATATCCCAAAGCCTACGGATTTTTGAAACTGTTCACTAATCTTTTAATGCTTCTGTTCGGTGCCAGCACAGGTAAAGAAGGTGCATTTGCCGCGTACGGAGCATCAATGGGTGATTATATTTCACGGGCATTCAAGTGCCGAAATTACCGCAGAACATTTCTTCTCTGCGGTGTCGGTGCGGCTGTGTCAGGACTTTTTCAGACACCGCTGGGCGGAGTGTTTTTTGCACTTGAATTTACAGCTGCAGGCGTTATGTCGTACTATGCCCTTCTACCTGTTATAACATCGTCTTTTGCCGCATATTTTTTCTCGAAACTATGCGGATTTGATGCTTTCTCACATATAGTTATGAATATCCCCGATATAGGTCTTATAAATGTTATTTTAGCAGTCATATGTGGCGGTGTGTTTGGTTTAGTTGGCAGATATTTTGCAACAATCCTCCAAAAAACACATCAATTATATAAGGCATCGGTTAAAAACAGATATATATGTATTATAATTGTTGGCTCTGTTATGGCAGGAATCCTTATTCTTTCTCATCACGGCCGTTATGCCGGTTCCGGTGATATAATGCTTATTAATCTTTTCACAACAGGTGATTTTAAAATATATGACTTTCTCTTAAAGTTTATTTTTACAGTTATATGTATTACCATTGGCTTTTCAGGCGGTGAAATGATGCCTTTACTTACCATAGGCGCAACCCTTGGTGCAACAATGTCGTTAGTAACCGGTATGCCACTTGAGGTGTGCGCTGCAATGGGTTGTGTTGCTGTGTACAGCAGTGCAACAAATACACTTATTGCTCCAATTTTTATTGGTATCGAAATGTTCGGCACAGGAATGAGTGTATACATAGCAATTGCCTGTATTGTTGCCTATGCAATTAACGGAAATCACTCTGTTTATACAAGACAAAAATATATTACACCGGAAATACACGAAAAATTGCAACACACAAATAAAAGGTAATCCAATCGGATTACCTTTTTTTCTTTCGTATATGTAAACTTGTCAATCAATTCCAAAACTTATGAACAATGCTCTATCCACATGCTTCATCATATCAATATCAAGCTTACCTATTTTTTCTCTTAATCTGCGTTTATCAATTGTTCTTATCTGTTCAAGTAAAATAACCGAGTCTTTATTAAGCCCATATTCATCTGCCGAGATCTCAATATGCGTCGGCATTTTTGCCTTGTTGATTTTACTGGTAATTGCTGCAGCAATAACCGTTGGACTGTACTTATTACCAACATCGTTCTGCACTACCAGAACAGGTCTTACTCCTCCCTGTTCACTACCAACAACGGGGCTCAAATCGGCATAATAAATTTCTCCCCTTTTTACTGTCACTCTTTATTCACACTCCGTTAGCTGCGTCTCCACGGCTTCCAATGCTTCATTGTCCGCCTGGGTGCATAAATTTGCCTCCTCAAGATTTATTCCGGACATTTCAATATAACCCTTTATAAGTTCTTTTTCAATATCCTTAATTTTCTTGCCGGTGTGTGACAAAGCCTCCAGCTCCTTTCACGATTTATTACAGCAGATATTCAACAACACTTATTGTTTTACCGTTATGTTTGTACACTCTCGGTATTCTTCGGCTTAACATACATACAATTTCATAATTAATTGTTCCAAGCCATTTTGCAATGTCATCTACCGTTACAGCACCGTCACCAAAGATGAGGGCTTCGTCACCTCTTTTAATATTATTGACACCTGTAACATCTATCATACATTGATCCATACATATTCTGCCTGCAATAGGATATAATCCTCCATTAATGGCAATTCTCGCATTATCTGCAAGCTGTCTTGAATATCCGTCTGCATAACCGATGGGAACTGTAGCTATTTTTGCCTCGCCATCGGCTATGTATTCCTTACCGTAGCTTACTCCTCTGCCCGGCTCTACATTTTTAACATACGTAACAGATGACTTTAATGACATAACGTACTTTAAATCAAGCTTTGTTTTGTCAACATCATCCGACGGGTAAAGTCCGTATAGTATGACGCCCGGACGTACCATATCAAGATGATATTCCGGATACATTATTATACCTGCGCTGTTACAAATATGCTTAATTGGTATATCAAGACCTGTTTCCTTAAGGTCATTACATACCCTTATAAACCTTTCAAATTGCATACGTGTGTAACTTTCGTCAGGCTCATCTGAGGTTGAAAAATGGGAAAATATTCCCTCAATCTCAAGCATAGGAAGTCTGCTTATTTTTATAATTTCATCAATAACCTCTTTGTTGTCAGAGTCATCAATAAAGAATCCTATTCTTGACATTCCTGTATCAAGCTTAACGTGTACTTTTACCGGCATATTATATTTAATAGCAGCGTCCGACAATGCCTTAGCCATTGAATAAGTATACACATTGGGTGTTATACGGTTTCTTACTATCTCATCTGCCTCACTTTCCATACTTGATCCAAGAATAAAAATTGATGCATCAGGATAAAGACGCCTTAACTCAATACCCTCATACAATGTGGCAATACCCAGACGGTCAGCACCGTTTTCAAGTAATGCTCCTGCACATTCTTTTACGCCGTGTCCATAAGCATCTGCCTTCACAACTGCAAGTATTTGTGCTTCAGGCTTCGTTATTCTGCGGATTTCACGCATATTATGTGCCAACGCATTAAGATTAATCTCTGCCCATGTTCTGTTCTCCATTAAAAATTACCTCGTATCTATGTTAACATAAAATATTAGTTTTGTCTACTTGTAATATACGGCAAAAAGCATCACTGAGGCAATCAATTATATCTCTTGCACTCATAGATTCAACACCGTACTTTTCTTTTGCAATATCACCTGCAAGACCGTGGATATACGCCCCTGCAGCAGCAGAATAAGTACATTCTGTTCCTTTTGCAACTAATGCTGAAATAATGCCTGCAAGGACGTCACCGCAACCACCTGATGCCATTCCTGCATTACCCGTATTATTAATATATTGTTTAAGCGACGGTGATGTTACAATGGTGTGATGTCCTTTGAGTAACAATACCGCCCCTGTTTCATCAGAAAAATCTCTTGAAATATTAATTCTGTCATTTTCTATTTCTTCTGCAGCAACACCTGTGAGCCTTGACATCTCCATTGCGTGAGGTGTAAAAATCAGCTCACAAGTACACTCCTTAAGCACATCCATATTCTGCGAAACTGCATATAATGCATCCGCATCAACAATTACAGGAACCGTACTTCTCTTTAAAACCTCTTTTACAATCTCACAAATATCTCTGCCACGTCCCAAACCGGGGCCAATAAGCACCGCATCTACTTCGGTTACTTTTTTTAGAATTTTAGTAATACTGTTATAGGAAATACATCCGTCAACTTCATCCAGAGGCATTGTCATAACCTCTGTTGTCTTATTTTCAAGAACTGAATTTATACATTCAGGGCATGCAACGGTTATAAGCCCTGCTCCGCTTCTTAAAGCCGCTTCCGATGCCAGATATGCAGCACCACTCATACCTTTTGAGCCTGCAATAATTAAAAGCTTTCCATAGTCTCCCTTGTGAGAATTATTTTTTCTGTTTTTAATTATGTTTTTGACAAATTCATTATCAGTTACGTTAATATTAATTCCCTGGGCATCAATAACGCTTTGAGGAATTGATATGGGCGCAACAACAATTTCACCTGTAAAATCTGCGGCAGGATATAGAAACATTCCTCTCTTGTAAGCACCAAAGGTAACTGTCTTTGTTCCGTTAACCGCAACTGTCAGAACTTCACCAGTATCGCTGTTTATTCCGCTTGGAACGTCTACAGATAAAACATATTTACCGCTTTCATTTACAGCATTAATAACATCATATAAATGACCTGTAATTTCACCCTTTGCACCTGTGCCAAGGATAGCGTCAATTATAACATCGCACTGTGAAAGTGTATGTACAAAATCATCAATATCTGAAATTTCATCAATATCAATATCCATTGATTCACAAATATCATAATTGATTTTTGCATCACCTAAGTACTCACTGCCTGATACCAGCAGAACTTTTACTTTTGCACCGTCATTGTGTAAATGTCTCGCAATAGCAAGACCGTCTCCTCCATTATTACCTTTACCGCAAACCACACAAACAGATATATCTGCAAGAGGAAAGTCCTTCTTTATCTCACCGACACACGCAAGTGCCGCATTCTCCATAAGCACAATCCCCGGAATTTGGTAGGAATCTATGGAAATTCTGTCAATATTTCGCATCTCCTGTGCTGTGCACACTTTATACATACAATCACCTCTCGGTTAAATGCTTTCCCTTTTTACCGCCTTTGGATTAAATTTCCAAAGGGCTTCAACCATACTTACTGTTGGCTGGAATATAACAATACATCTTTCACCGTCTGCCATGCAATCAATAAAGTATGTGTCCATATCCCTGTTAAGGGCACTGTAATCATATACCTTTATCCGTGACGGAAGCTTCTTTAAATCAAGTTCATTAACTTTTGCCATCACTGTTGCATTCTTGATGTCTATGGATATAAGCTTTTTTCTTGTTTTTTTTGCAAATATTTTATCGATATCAAGATGATTGTTGATTACAATATACTCATACTCCACACTCTTTGAATTACAGACTTTGTATACTCCGTACCATACAGCAGCTATCGCCAGAGGACTTAAGCTTATAACAAACTGTGTAAAGATATTGCTTGTGGCAAAAACCATATAAACAACAAGTCCTGCGATTAAAGCTGTAACAGTAATTCCACAGAGAATTATACCAAAAATAAACATCCAGTCATTTCTATCTTTATTTTTAGGCATTAACTCTTCAATATAGTAATCCATTATTCTTTATCCTCACTATCCATAATTTTCTCTAATTTTTCATATAAGGCTTTTAATGCTCTGCCTCGATGTGAAACACTGTTTTTCTCCTCAAGAGTTGCTACTGCAAATGATTTTTTTAGTTCGTCACTGTAAAACACAGGGTCATATCCGAAACCGTTATCGCCTTCGGGCGACTCTAATATCTTACCATATACTTCACCTGTTGTTGTAATCTCACTACCGTCAGGACAAATGAATACTATACTTGTCACAAATTTGGCCCTTCTGTCAGTTTTATGCTCCATTTCACCAAGAAGCTTTATTATCTTATGCATATCCGATGCACCCTCACCTGCATATCGGGCACTCATAACACCAGGTCTCCCGTCTAATGCGTCAACACACAATCCCGAATCGTCAGCCAGAACATAATCGTCGCAAATCATTGCAACAGCTTTAGCTTTGAGTCTTGCATTCTTTTCAAAGGTATCGCCGGTTTCCTCAACGTCAATATCTATACCTGCCTCTGTCTGTGAAATTACATCAAATCCAAGAGGTGCAAATATCTCGCTTATTTCTACAATTTTGTTAGGATTTTTAGTTGCAACTACAATTTTCATAACATACTCCTTTATAATGGCAAAATCAGCCTCTGACCTGCCCTTTTCCGTAAACGACATACTTGACAGATGTCAGGGCTTCGAGTCCCATAGGGCCTCTTGCGTGCATTTTCTGGGTGCTTATTCCTATCTCTGCACCAAAGCCAAATTCAAAGCCGTCAGTGAAACGGGTTGAAGCATTTACATATACCGCCGCCGCATCTACCTCGTTTAAAAATCTCTCTGCTATAACGCTATCCTTTGTTATAATAGCCTCTGAATGTTTTGTATTATATTTATTTATATGCTTAATTGCATCTTCAACAGAATCTACTACCTTAACTGCAAGTATATAGTCGTTATACTCTGTGAAATAGTCTTCCTCTGTGGCATCGCAAACATCTTTTTTGTAAATGTCCTTTGCTGTCCTGTCGCAACGTATCTCAACATCTTTTGATTTTAAGGAATCAAAAATACGTGGAACAAATTTCTCTGCAATATTATTATGAATAAGCAAAGTTTCCGCCGCATTACACACTGACGGACGTTGAACTTTTGCGTTCATAACGATTTTCTCTGCCATATCAAGGTCTGCATACTGGTCAACATAAACATGACAATTGCCTGCAGCAGTTTCAACCACGGGAACTGTTGCATTATCAACCACACTCTTAATCAGTCCCTTACCGCCACGGGGAATGAGCATATCAATATACCCGTTCATTTTCATAAGCTTTGTTGCAGTCTCTCTTGAGGTGTCTTCAATTACATTTAAAGCTCCCTCGGGTATTCCGCAGCCGTAAGCTGCATCCTGCATTATTTTCATAATTGTCTTATTTGAGTTAATGGCTTCACTGCCACCACGTAATATGCAGGCATTTGATGTTTTCAGACACAAAACTGCAGCATCTACCGTAACATTGGGGCGTGCTTCGTAAATTATACCGATAACACCCATTGGAACACGTTTTTTACCAATAACAAGACCGTTAGGACGTTCCCATTGGCTTATAACCTCACCTATAGGGTCATTGAGGTTGCACACCTGTATCACGCCTTCAGCTATACCCTCTATTCTCTCTTTTGTAAGAGTCAGACGGTCAATCATTGCCTCACGTGTACCGTTTGCTTTTGCATTTTCTATATCTATAATATTTGCGTTAATTATTTCATCACTGCGTTCAACCAATGCTGTTGCAATAGCACGCAATGCGTTATCCTTTGTATCAGCAGAAACCTTAATCAGCTCCTGTGCAGCTTTTTTTGCCAATTCACATTTTGTAAGCAATTCATTCATAGTACTTCACTTCCTTAAATCTGCCCAGATACTGTAATTATACCATATTGTATATTAAAAAGCAATAAAAAATGGTGATTTTTTGATTTAAGTGAAATGTCTTGATTTTTGTTTTTGGGTATAGTATAATTATATAAACGACAAATGATGAGAGGTTTTTTAATTATGAAAAAAATTGCTAAATTTGAAAAGGTAAGCTTTGATAATTTTAAAAGTGCATTTGAGGGTGATTTTCCCAACGCAGGTGATGTCAAGAAAATCTATGACGAAATAAAGCTTCCCCGCCGTGCTACAACAGGCTCTGCAGGTTATGATATTTTTGCCCCCTGTGACATTACCCTTGCACCCGGTGAAACTGTAAAGATCCCTACAGGTATCCGCGTATGGATAGAGGACGGTTGGGTGCTTAAAATTTATCCAAGAAGCGGACTTGGCTTCAAGTTCAGACTTCAGCTTAACAATACCGTAGGAATTATCGACAGTGACTATTATAACAGTGATAATGAAGGCCATATCTTCTGCCGTATAACCAATGACTCAAATGAGAGCAAGACAGTATCCGTAAAAGCAGGAGACGGTTTCTGCCAGGGTATATTTGTTGAATATGGCATCACCATTGACGATGATACTGACGGTGTTCGAAATGGTGGTTTTGGCTCAACTACAAAATAAAGGATTACGGTGCAGTTTTTTGCACCGTAAT
>JAZNVD010000209.1:0-2411 GCA_045592645.1 Candidatus Ornithomonoglobus sp.
TAAAAACTGCATTGGATAATATCCCTAAAAGAACTCCCGTTGACACTTTTCCGCCCATGATAGAGCCCCCGTTTAGCATTTTAACTCCCCGCGAGGCAATATATATGCCACAGGAGAAATGCCCCGTAAACAAATGCAATGGCCGTGTCCTTGCAAACATAAATGTAGGTTGTCCTCCCGCAGTACCCATAGCCGTGTGCGGTGAGAGGATAGATGAAAGTATCATTAAAGCTTTTAAGTACTACGGCATAAAGGAATGTTACGTTGTAAAAGGAAATTGATTTTCAATTTCCTTTTTTTGTTCTATTTTCCACTTAGTATGAATATACATTGTATATAGAAATAAACTAAGGAGGATTATCAATGGATATTACAAACAATCAGGCACAGGTTACGGGAGTTATAAAGAGTGAATTTACTTTCAGCCACGAAATCTACGGCGAGAAATTTTATATGTTTACCCTTTCTATTCCCCGTCTCAGCGGAACAGATGATTCTGTGAGGGTTATGGTATCGGAACGATTACTCTCGGCAGAGGAATTTTGTGAGGGCGACAGGGTTAACATTGAGGGGCAGTTCCGTTCCTATAACAGTTATGAAAAGCCTAATGAAAACAAGCTTGTCCTTACAATCTTTGCAAAGGATATTAATCACAGTACGGACACAAAAAGCCACAACCCCAATAGCTTATACCTTAACGGTTATATCTGTAAAGAGCCTGTGTATCGTACCACGCCCTTCGGACGAGAGATAACGGACTTACTTGTGGCGGTAAACCGCAGTTATAATAAATCGGACTACATACCCGTTATTGCCTGGGGCAGAAACGCAAGATATGCCAAGACATTAAATGTAGGTGACAATGTCCGTGTCTGGGGCAGAATTCAGTCAAGGGACTACCAAAAGCGGATTTCAGAAGAAGAGGTTATCACAAAAACAGCTTATGAAGTTTCGGTGAACCGAATGGAGCTTGCAGAAAAAGAAGTCCAGGAAGAAATGCTATAACCAAAAAGGAAGTGCTGTTGCACTTCCTTTTTTATATTGATAAATCTGCTCTTTTAATCTGCCGTCCTGTGTGGTCTACTGTAAAGTTCTCTTTATGAATAAAATCGGATATATTAGTTAGCTTAAATCTCCCCGAAATATCCTTTAATATTTCAGGTAACGCAGTCTTGGTATACTTCGTTCCGTTATGGAGTAAAATTATGTCCCCCGATTTTAGCGGGGACATAACACGGGTGTAAATCTCATCAGGAGTTGTTTCCACATAATCAAGTCCGTCAACTGACCATTGTATACACCACATTGAGTTATCCTCAATAGTCCTTACGGCACGGTTATTGTACGCCCCTGACGGCACTCTTACAATGTTTGGTACCTCTCCCGTCACCTTTGATATAGCTTTCTTGCATTTATCAATGTCAGCTAATATTTCATCACCTGACATCTTTGTATAATCATCGTGATTATATGAATGAATACCAATCTCAAAGCCGTTGCGGTAAAGCTTATTTAAGGCGTCGGGGTAATCTTCCGCCCACTTCCCCGTTACAAAAAATGTTGCCGTTGCCTTATGTTCTTTTAAGGCTTTTATAATCTCGTCAATGTCATTATCGTTCCATGCACAGTCAAAAGTGAGTGCAACGGCGTTATCATCACGTTCAACACTGTAAATAGGTATCTCCCGACCACCTACTAAAAATGTTGTAACGGCTCGTCCTGACGATAATATTATTCCAATAATGGCTATAACTGCAATTATCCCGTAAATTATCTGTTTCTTATTCAACACAAAAAAACGCATAGAATTACCTCCTTGGTAGATAATATAATTCTATGCGTAATTCTCTTATTTAATAACTCAAAATTACAACAGCCACGTGGGAAGATTGTTACGTTTCTTAGGCTCTTCCTTCTTAACCTCAACCTTTTCGGGTGCAGGTGTGGGAGGTGTAACCTTTTTAACCACAACCTTAGGCTCTGCCTTTTTAGGTGTTGTTTTCTTTGTTGCGGGTTTCTTGGGAGTTGACTTTGCCTTGGGCTCTGCTTTTTTTGGAACTGCTGTTCTCTTTGCAGCAAAGGGGTCCTTTGCTGTTTCACGGTTAATGTACGCCATACACTCCGTCTCAAAGTCCCCCTCATCAAGAGGAATGCTCTTAAATCTGTCGGCAAAAACCTTTGCTGTTTCACCGCTGTTACGGTTAAGGGTTGTTGCAAAGGAAATAAGAACGGGCTTCATATCCATACCGATACCGGCCTTACTTTCCTTAAGTGCCATTACAACGCGGTCATTAAAAAATCTTATTCCCAGCATACCTTTACCGAACGCATTTTCAATGAGTTCGGTAAAGGATTCCTGTGTCTTTTTGCTCTTTAAAATTGTGTCCTCAATGCCTTTAAGCATTACTATT
>JAZNVD010000210.1:0-2205 GCA_045592645.1 Candidatus Ornithomonoglobus sp.
GCTTTATTGAAACAAACTTTACTACATATGGTGGTATTATTCTCACAGAGTCATTAGAGGAGTCAATTAAGTTTGTAAACGACTATGCTCCCGAGCATATGGAGGTTATGACAAAGAACCCCTTTGACACATTACCTTTAATTAAGAATGCAGGTGAAATTCTGCTTGGTGATTACACACCCGTTACATTATGTAACTTTGTGTTAGGTCCTAATGCAATTCTTCCCACAGGCGGTTTTGCAAAGACATATTCATCAGTATCAGTTATGGATTTCTTAAAGCGTTCATCAGTAGGCTATGCCTCAAAGGAGGGCTTTAACAAGGTGCGTGATTATGCGTATAAGTTTGCTACAGTTGAGGGCTTTGAAACGCACGCACTGGCGGTAAAAGAGAGGGATTAATATGAGAACAATTAAAGTAACAAGAACTACAACCGAATCGGAAATGGGTATTGTCCTTGACTTCTCACCTCTGAAGGCTGATTACAGAAAGGCTATAAATACACCCATTATGTTCCTTAATCATATGATTGAGCATATTGCTTACCGTGCAGGCTTTAATATTGAAACTACATTAAAGCTTGATGAGTATGTGCTTTCACACTTAATCTGCGAAGATTTAGGTATTGCATTAGGTAAGGCGGTAAAGGAATATATTGATACAACAGACGGGGCGGCAGGCTATGGTGATGCAGTCGGAATGATTGATGAGGCACGTGCATCGTGTGCTGTTAGCTTTGAGAGCCGTGCATATATTGACATTGATTATCATAACTGTGATGTTCCCGTACAGACAGAGGGGATGAATTCAGAAGACCTTGAAACATTCCTTGAGGGCTTCGTGCAGGGTGCTATGTGTACAATGCATATTGACCTTTATAAAGGTCACAACGGTCACCACATATGGGAGGCAATATTCCGTAGTGTTGGTTCAGCACTTAACCGTGCAACAGCAGTATCAGAGGACAGAAAAGGCAAAACTTCAGGAGTTGCCGGTAAAATTGACTGGGTAGTAGAAAATGCGTGAATTTCTTAATAAGTATAACACCGTCATATTTGATATGGACGGTGTTATCACAAGTGAGGAGAAATATTGGGACGCGGCGGCATTGACTGTGTGGGAATATCTGCGTTTTTGTCGTAATGAGAGCATTTCGGCTCCCGAGTGTATGGCAAATGTAAATGAAATACGAAAGACCGTGTTCTGCGAGGACGAGCTTATAAAGGTTCTTAAAAATAAAGGGCTTAATTCCAATTGGGATTTGGGCTATGTAACTGTCCTTATGGCGTGGATATTAAAGACAGAAGAGTACAGTAAGATTTTAGATTATGCAAAGACTTTGCCTGATAATATTATGGAAGGATATGAGTTTCTTGCAAAAGAATGTGCACAAGCTACGGGTTATGACTATAAATGGTTATGCCGTAATGAGCTTATGTGGAAGACTATGCAGGGGATTTTCCAGGAATGGTATTTAGGTGATAAATCAAAAGGTAAGAGTGGTCTTATGTTCAATGAAGAGCCAATCGTGAACAAGACGGAGTTATATAATCTGATTAAAAATCTTGGCAAAACTCACCGACTTTGCACAGGTACGGGCAGACCGTGGCTTGAAATGAAAACACCTCTCGAAGAGTGGGGCATTATGGAGTTTTTTGCTCCTGATGGTTTATCAAATTATGACCATGTAAAGAAAGCGGAGGAAAAATTTCAGACATCACTTGTAAAACCCCATCCTTATATGTTTCTGAAAGCTCTTTACGGTACAGATTACGATGACAAAAAGATAGTTGAGGGCGATTACGACAGGACTGGGATTAAAAAGACCCTTGTCGTAGGTGATGCAGGCTCGGATATTTTAGCTGCACAGGCAATGGGTGCAGATTTCTGTGCAGTACTTACGGGTGTTGCAGGAAAAAGCGCAAGAGGTTATTTTGAAAAGATGAACGCACAGTACATTTTAGACAGTGTGTTAGATTTTAATTAAGGAGAAGTTGTTATGGAGAAGAAGATTACAGCACCTATTACAAAGGACGTTGCGGCAACATTAAAGGCAGGAGATAGTGTGCTTATTTCAGGCGTTATATATACTGCCCGTGATGCAGCACACGAGAGAATGACAAGACAGAAAGCAGAGGGTATTGATTATCCTGTTGACTTAACTGACCAGGTAATCTACTACGCAGGTCCTTGCCCTGCAAAGCC
>JAZNVD010000211.1:0-3826 GCA_045592645.1 Candidatus Ornithomonoglobus sp.
ACACATCTTGAACGTACTGCATCTGGAATTTCGTTTGGTTTTCGGGTTGTTGCACCAATTAATCTAAAATCTGCAGGCATTCCATTTGTAAATACATCGTGTATATATGTTGGAATTTTTTTATTTGAGGGAGAATAATACGAGCTTTCAAAATGAACACACCTGTCTTCTAAAACCTTTAAAAGCTTATTAATTTGAATATTTGGAAGCTCACCAATCTCATCAATAAATAAAATTCCGCCATGAGCCTTCGAAACTGCACCGGGTTTTGGTTGGGGGATGCCTGAATTTCCAAATGCACCTGCACCCTGATATATAGGGTCATGAACAGAACCGATAAGCGGGTCCGTAAAACCGAATTCATCACATCTCATAATTGTCGCATCAACCTCAACAAAGGGTGCGTTTTTTCCGAAAGGTGACTCGGGACTGTTTTTAACCTCATCCAATACAATTCGTGCCGCCGCGGTTTTACCCACTCCCGGCGGACCGTAGATAATTATATGCTGGGGATTTTTTCCCCATAAGGCAGAACGAAGTGCCCTTATGCCATCATCCTGTCCTATTATTTCGTTTAATGACGAGGGGCGTGCAATTTCACTCATAGGTTCGTTCAGCCTTATATGCCTCAATCTGTTCAAATCTTCTGCTTCCGCGGCATAATCAGATTTCATCTCCCTGTCTGTAATTCCGTTATTTTTAATTTGCATTGCAAAATACATACAAAGCAGTAATGTAACGGTAAGCTGCATAAAAAAGGTTATCTGGCTCATAAATATTTTCCTTTCAAAAAACACCTGCCCATCGGACAGGTGTAAATGGGATTACAATATTATTGTTTTCCTCTTACCTTTTTTTATTCAGTTTAGAATGACACAATTACCGCAGTAAAATTATCACTGTTGTCAGGTGCTTTCTTCTCGCGGATTTCAAGCATTGCTTGAAGGTAATCCCTGCTCTTGCTGTGAGTCGAAAAAACCTCCTCCATTTCATCTTCAGTAACATATTCCCACCAACCGTCAGTACATAACAAAAAAGCAGTTGAGAGGTCAATTCTGCATTCTTCCGAAAAATTAATGTTATCCATCATAACACCTAATGCACTTGTCAACTTGTTCTGATTGGGACTTGTCCTTATATCATTGTACTCAATATCTCCGCGTACAAAGTCAAGAAATGCTACAGAATTGTCCTCTGTTACCTCACAAATCTCTCCGTTGCTGAATCTGTAAAGTCGACTGTCACCAACATTGGCCCATAAAGCACGTCTGCCCTTAATGAGCAGGACAACAACTGTACTTGACATATGAAGCAACGCAGGATCCGCCATTGCTTTTCCTACAACATTATCTTTTGCCTTGGTTATGTATTCCTCTAAATGCTCTTTTGAAAAACCGGGATTTCTCTCAAAGGAATCTATAATTGTATTCACAACAAGCTCCGAGGCAATCTTACCCCCGTTATGACCACCCAATCCATCGGCAACAACTACACAGACAATACCTTTAACTTTTTTACTGCCTATGGCATCTTCATTAATCTCTCTGCCGCCTTTTTTTGTAACAGATGTAACTACCATATCAGCTCACCTCCCCAACTACAGGAATAGGTGAAACCTCTTCTTTGTGTATATTCACATTTAACTCTGCCAGCTTTGTTTCAGAGTGAAGTATATACAGTCCCAGCAGGACTGATAAAGCCAATAAAGCGGCAATTACAAGGTTTATTGCAGGTACCGCTTTTGTTTTGTTCTTCCCGTTTTCATACAGTTCTTTATAATACTGTGCTCTTTCGTAATTATTCTCTTTTATTGCATTACGCATTCTTACGTAATTATAATCCATTTTCTACTCCTTAATCAATCCACCAAATGATGATATAAAATTCCTTTAAGTGCAAATCCAAATGCCTGAATAGTAAATATAGCTGCGATTACGTTACTCATTCCGACAATATCGTCAAAGGGTTTAAACATTGCAAGAACACCTGAAACCATCTCTATACAACCTATGACCGCAAAGCTACGCCAGCACTCCATATGGTTATGCTTAAGCTCTGCAGAGTCCATAACTTTTAGTATTCCTGAAAACAACTCCCACATACAGAAGAAAAACGGGATAATAACAGGCAATGTCATTTTGTTAAACAACGGGAACAAAGATAGGCATATAGCAGTAACTCCTTCTGCAACAAGCCACTGTGCACCGTGAATTTCACGATTTTTTATTTCACATACAACAAGATTTATTATGCCCGCAAAGAGCATTGCTCCTCCTAAAGGCTTTGCAATTCTTATTATACTGTTATCGTGTGCTATAAAAGCATAAGCACCCGAAAAGAACAGGACAACAGCTGTAATTATCCAGCAGAACTGTACCCACGTGAATTTCTTGTGTGTCTTTGCAGCTCTCATAATGTTTAATCTCCCTTAAATTTATTTACCAATAATAACTTTTAACTGTTTATTTGACAAAGATATAAATGGTATCATAATAACTAAAATCAAAATGGTTGCTAATATCTGAACGGGATATGTATATAGATAAATACTCATCCCCGTTGCTGACATTAAATCCGGCAATATAATTCTGCATAAATAGTAATGAAACAACATAACCACAATGGAATTTTTACCATAGTAAGCAATAACAGCTCCTGCACTTTTAACCTTGCTTATAATCAACGACAGATAAAGCGTCAAAAAGCATCCCATAAATGCGTTAAGATAAAACAAAATCACGTTTCCATATTTGTAGCTGTAAATATTGACACAATCGTTTACGTTACTTAAACCCCACAATGCACTAAAAAACACAACCGTTAATATACAACCAGTAAAAGATGGTTTCATATTTCCAAGCTTAAACACAAAGCTCCTCAGTCTGTATCCAGCAGAATAAAAGACAAAACACGGTATTGCAACTATATACATACATTTTGGCGGATACCAGAAATCCTTTGCAACCGCAGCCAAAACAAAACCAGCTAAAGCAATCGTAACTTCCGCAATTTTATTTTTATGAACAAAATAATACAGTATCCTTATATAAAAAAGTGCGAATAAAAACCATATTGGCAGGTTTGTTATCCTTAGTCTTAATCCTGTGGCACTTAACGCCCTGCTTTTTAATGCAAAAATAACACTTTCCGTCTGAAAACCATTATCAATAATATATACAATGCAATCTAACGCAACAAAAATAAGATATGGCACCAACAGAGTTTTTACCGACTTCTTCAGGAATGTTTTAAAATCAGTATTTCCCTTAAAGAAAAGTCCCGACAAAAAGAAGAATAAAGGCATATGAAAGGAATATATAAAATTTCTTATAGGTTGTTCTGCAGAATTTAAGTGTCCAAGAACAACAAGTAATATTCCAACACCTTTTGCTACATCAATGAATTCAAGTCTTTTTTTATTAGTATCCATGATGCAACCCCCTTTTTATATACATACATTGTATCATAAAACCCTTATCAATTCAAGATATTTTATAATCATATATAAAAACAGAGTGTCACAGTATGACACTCTGTCACTTATCAGTTCTTTACTGATTTCACATCAAATATTAATATTTTTGCATCGGTATTATTAAGATGACGAACCACTACCTTATCAACTGTCTTTTCAGGACAAGGATTCTTAACGGGGTAATCATACAATGTATAATCACGGCCCTTACTGTCCTTACCGCATACAGGCTTTGCCATATATGTTCCTACATAACCCTCGTGTCTGTATAAGCCTGATTCGTACGGCAATGCGTACGTCCTGTTATATTCCATAATATTAACGCCGTAATCAATAGCTTCTGTGGCGGTA
>JAZNVD010000212.1:0-2259 GCA_045592645.1 Candidatus Ornithomonoglobus sp.
TGAAGTTTCCTCTGTTTCGGATGCTGTTGCTATCCGTAAGCAGGATGCTTTGACTGTTCTTTACAAAACAATCATCAGCTTCGATTATTCATTTGCTCTTGAGTCAGAAGAAATTGACGAAATAATGAATACCTGCTACGACAACGCATTAGTTGACGAAAAAAACCGTGCCGCTTATGCTTTTATGCTTAAGCACAGAATCATTGACAACGGTTTTAATACTGAACCAAATAAAATTATTACATGGAGCAACTGTGCTACCCTTGTAGATGTTATATACGATTTATTTGTACAGGACACTGTGTTCCATATGGGCAACGCCGAAATTAAAATTGGTGCAAACATTGATACGGTCACTGAAACCTTTGGTGACCCTGTACGAATTGATAACAGTGACTATGAGTTTAACTGGTATGTTTATAACGCCGACCCGACTTCATTTATGATGGTAGGTGTTAAAGAAGACAGAATCTGTGCCTTCTTCTCAAACTCATCAGGCTTTTCTTACGGCGATTTAAAATCAGGCGACGATTATCTTCTTGCTTATAAATATCTCGAGAACCCTGATTTCCGCATTGTGAAAGCCCCTGACGGCACAATTGATGCAATTATGTATAATCCATACACAAAAAGTGACATTGTTTTCACCAATGACCAGTACTTACGCGGTTGCGAGCTTGTGGATATTGTGAACTCATACAGAACAAAGAACGGGCTCTCACCTCTTAATATAAATACAGATTTGTATACAACTGCATATACTATGGTATCACAGCCCAAATATCTTGAATTATCAAGAGATACGCGTTTCTCACATATTATGGACGACGCACAGCACGAAACGGGCTATGATATATTTGCAATATATGAAAATCTTGTAAATTTCAAGGGCGAGTGTCTTGGTGAGGATATATCATCAATAGGTGTTGCAACACACGTTGATAAAGACTTCAACATTTACGCAACATTACTTTGTGACGGAAGCAACTCGCCGTACACAACGGAGACTGCCGACATAAACGCAGTGTCACCCGATACTTATGTTTTTGAAGTTCAGGCTGAAGCTGCGGAAACAGCAGTTACAATATCGCCTACAGAAATCACAGAGGCTGTTATCAGTGCACAGGCAGAGGCCACTGAAGTCCAGGCACCTGCCCTGTCCCCCATAACTCCCATAATTTCTGCGCCTGCTGAAAATGAAACACTTGTTGTTGACGAGGATGTCACCATAAGACTCAGCGAGAATACTACTGATACATACTATGTTGAGGTGTATTCATTTGAGGATGACAGTTTCCTTGTTTCAAGCTATCTTACAGCTACTGACAACACCATTGTCCTGTCAAAAGATATTTTCACTGCAGGCAAAGATTATAACATCTCAATAAGTGCTGTTACTGACACTGAAGTTTCAGAAAAAGCAGAAAGAATTATTACATATGGTGATACGCCCGAGGATGCGCTTTCAATTATTACTCCTGATGAGTATATTTTAACGGATGATGATTTTGTTACTCTTGAATGGGCAACAGATTTATATTCTGACTTTGCAATTGACGTTTATAACGAGGATGGCAAGCTTGTACTTAACGAATACGTATCCGATATCCGTGATGTTACTATAAATAATATGGACCCGGGCAAGTATTACATATATCTGTCGGCATTGCGTAACGGCTCAAAGGATGTAATAAAGGCACAGGCAAATATAAACGTTGAAATAGTTTTACCTGAGCCCGTAATTACCGAGTACGTTCTTGAAGACGGTGAACTGTTCTACCCCGTGTATGAGGACAGGGATATGGGTTTACTGTATTTCTATGACGAAGAGATTGTTGAAGTTCCCACTGTTTCATATAACGGCAGAACTGTAATGACAAAAAAGAAGAAAATCATAGAGAAACAGGTTAAGAGTGTTGCATATTACGAAAGCCTTGCACGACAGCAGGCACGCGTTGAATGTTTTGTAGGTTCACCCACTTTAACGGTAAAACCGGAGGCTGTTTCATATACATACGAGGGTACAATACCTTCAATATATAGTCAGACCATTGGCGATGCAATTGTATCTGAAGCCGAAAAGTACCTTGGTGTACCTTTCGTCTGGGGCGGAACAACCCCCGACGGATTCGACTGTTCAGGTCTTGTTCAATATATTTATAAAAATGCACTTGGTAAAGACATACCGAGAGTATCTTATGATCAAAGTAAATTTGGACAAGCTGTTTCTAGAAAAGATTTACAGCCAGGAGATTTAGT
>JAZNVD010000213.1:0-8170 GCA_045592645.1 Candidatus Ornithomonoglobus sp.
AGATTGTATTTACTGATACACCGGGTATTCATAACCCTCACAACAAGCTGGGTGAGTATATGGTTAAAATGGCAAACGAGAGTATGCGGGACACGGATGTAATCTTGTTTGTGGTGGATGCAACAAAGGGTATTCGCGACATGGAAAGGGAGATTGCAAAGAACATTGATAAAATCGGTATCCCCTGTATCCTTGTAATAAATAAGGTTGACGCCGTTAAAAAGGAAGACCTGCTTCCTATGATTGCAGATTATTCAAACATAAACGACTTTGAGGCGATTATCCCTATAAGTGCAAAAGAAAATGACGGGGTGGACAGCCTTATTAAGACTATCTCCGATTATATGGAGGAGGGCCCCATGTTCTTTGATGAGGACATGGTAACAGACCAACCCGAAAAAGCAATCGCAGCGGAGATTATCCGTGAAAAAATGTTGTGGCTTCTTGATAAGGAAGTGCCCCACGGCATTGCCATTGAGATTACAAAAATGAAAGAAAAGAACAAAATCACCGAGATTTTTGCGACAATCTATTGTGAACGTAAGTCCCACAAGGGAATTATTATAGGTAAGAACGGTGATATGTTAAAGCGTATCGGCACAATGGCAAGAACAGACATTGAGAAAATGCTTGATAAAAAGGTTTACCTTGAACTTTGGGTAAAGATAAAAACAGATTGGCGTAACAGCGATTTTCTTATTAAGAACTTCGGTTACCGCGAGGATGATGAAATTTAATGAATGAATTAACATATAAGGGCATTATCATTCGTCAGGCCAATTACGGCGACGCCCACAGAATGTTGTGGATATTCACCGAGAATGAGGGCATAATTAAAGCCGTTCGCTACGGCATACGGGGTAAAAAAACCTCCAATGCGGCGGCGTTTCAGTTGTTCACATATGGTGAATTTAAGCTTCGCCCATCTCGAGGGGATATAATGACGGCAGTGTCGGCAGATGTTCTTGACGGGTTTTATCCGTTGGCGGAGGATATTAAAAAACTTGCACTTGTTTCTTATCTTGCAGATATTACCTGTAATATATTAGGTGAGGCAAACCCTGATGAGAGAGTTCTGTCACTTTTCCTTAACGGTGTTTATGCGGCAGCTTACCGTGAAGAGGAGTGGAAAAAACTAAAGACGGTGTATGAACTTAAACTTATGTGTCTTGGCGGATATATGCCGAGCCTTAACGGATGTTGTGAATGTGGTGCAAGTCCCACACATTTTAGTGTTGATAAAGGTGCGGCGGTATGCCGTCAACATCAAAAAGCAGGGGATATTGCAATAGACAGTGCAACACTGCAATTGATGAATTATATCTGCCAATGTGATATTAAAAAAATGCTGGCATTTACAGTGGCGGATGAAAAAACACTGGACAGGCTTAATACTATAACCGAAAAGTACGTATCGAAACAGTGTGATAAGGAGTTCGGGAGTCTTAATTATTTTTATACATTGCGTACATTCTGATTCCTTTTGGTGGTTTTTTATAAAAAGTACCCCGTGATAGTTGGGAAACTTAACCAAATCGGAAAAATTAAAAAAAATGAAAAAAATTTACTAAACCCCCTTGAAATTTAAAAAACTTTGTAGTATAATAGCAAGGTATTATGTATTAAATTTGTGGAGGTGTAAAAGAATGCCTAATATTAAGTCAGCAAAGAAGCGTGTTAAGGTAATTGAGAAGAAGACAGCTCTTAACACAGCTCGTAAGACAGCTCTTAAGACTGCTATCAAGAAGTTTGAAGCAGCAGTAGAGGCAGCAGACAAGGACACTGCAGTAGCAATGTTCAATGACGCAGTTAAGAAGCTTGACCAGGGTGTAGCTCACGGTATCTTGCATAAAAACAAGGCTGCAAGAAAGAAGTCACAGTTGGCAGTTAAGCTTGCGAAGCTTGCGTAAATGAAAAGAAAAACGAGGGCTGATTACAGCCCTTATTTTTTTACTCGGGACGAGGTGATTATATGAAAGGACTTTATATACACATTCCTTTTTGTAAACAGAAGTGTCTGTATTGCGATTTCGTTTCTTTTTCGGATAAATGCAATAAAACAGGTGAGTATCTTGATTCACTTATTAAGGAAATGGACATATACAAAGGTGAAAAAGTAAACACGGTGTTTATCGGCGGCGGAACTCCGTCCGTTTTGTCCTGCAGTGAAATCACACGGCTTCTTGATGCAGTTAACGAGAAGTTTATATTATCGCCTGACACAGAGTTTACGATGGAGATAAATCCGGGCACAGTCGACAAAGAAAAGCTTGAGGCAATATATCATGGCGGTGTTAACCGTATATCTGTTGGTGTACAGTCTTTTGATGATGACGAACTAAAAACAATAGGCAGAATTCATAATGGAGAAACTGCAATTACCACTGTAAAAGTATTGGATGAGGTGGGATTTAAAAACATATCTCTTGATTTAATGATGTCTTTACCCCATCAGACAGAGGAAAGCTTTAAAAAGAATCTTGAAATCGCTATGATGCTCCCTGTAAACCATATCAGCATTTACAGTTTAATAATAGAAGAAAATACTCCAATATATGATAAATATAAATCAGGTGAATATAAAGAGCCTGATGAGGATGTTGACAGGAAACTTTATAAACACACAAAAGAGTACCTGACGCAGAACGGCTTTGATCGTTACGAAATTTCCAACTACGCAAGAAAAGGATATGAGTCACGGCACAATCTTAAGTACTGGAACTGTGAGGAATATATAGGTATAGGCTTAAATGCTCATTCGTATGTGAAGGGTGTCAGATACTACAACACATCCGATTTTGATAAGTATCTTTCGGGCGAATATTGCGAAGGGGAAGATGTGCTTACGACGGATGATAAAATGGGAGAATTTATGATGCTTGGTCTTCGCAAATGCGAGGGCGTTGATATTAATGAATTTAAAAGTCTTTTCGGTAAGGATATAAGAACCTGCTACGGGGATGTGATAGAGAAATTTATAACGCTTAACGCACTGGAAATGACAGGGGAAAGATTACACCTTACCGATTACGGAATGGATATATCAAATACGGTTATGTGTGAGTTCCTGTGATGGATAGCAGGAACTCATACGATATTTTTACCAATTAATATACCTTGATGGACATACCTCTTATAAAAAGTGTTCAAAATGTAAAAAATACAAAAAAATACTTGACAATATTGACAGGGTATGTTAGAATGGTTTCGATAGAAAAAAAGGTTCTTTTTTTTTGCTGTGATTTTTTACGGCAAAAGAGCCCCAAAATTCAAACGGAGGTAGAAAAAATGACAGTTAAAATCACACTTGCATGCACAGAGTGTAAGCAGAGAAATTACAACACAACAAAGAACAAGAAGAATGATCCTGACAGACTTGAGATGAACAAGTACTGTAAGTTCTGCAGAAAGCACACACTACACAAGGAAACAAAGTAATAGGGTTATAGTTTAAGAGATAGAGGAGAAATATTATGGCAGAGACTACAAAGAAGTCTTTTTTCTCAAGAATGAGCAAGTTCTTCAAGGAAACAAAGTCAGAGCTTAAGAAGGTAACATGGCCCGAAAAGAGTGCAGTTAAGAAGAACACAGGTATTGTTATTGTATTCATTATATTGGTAGCTATATTCCTGTTCATTTGTGATTCAGCGTTCAGCGCGCTAAGCAGACTGTTTATTGATATTATTTAACAATATTAATAAAGTAAGTTCTTAACCGTTGAAAGGAGCGAAGCAAATGGCTGCAGAGGCAAAATGGTACGTTGCTCATACTTATTCAGGTTATGAGAATAAGGTAAAAGAGAGTATAGAAAAGACAGTATCAAACCGTGGCCTCAGTGATATGATTATGGACATCAAGGTGCCCATGGAGAATGTTATTGAAAAAAAGGCTGACGGTGAAGAAAAAGTTGTACAGAGAAAAATATTCCCGGGTTATGTAGTAATCAAGATGGTTATGAATGATGAAAGCTGGTACGTTGTGCGTAATACACGTGGCGTAACAGGTTTTGTTGGTCCCGGCTCAAAACCCGTTCCTTTAACAGATGCAGAGGTAGAACGTATGGGTGTAGAAACTGCACGCCATGCGGACATTGACTATGCAGTAGGTGACCTTGTTGAGATTAAAGCAGGTCCTATGGAAGGCTTCTCGGGTAATATTGAGAAAATCGAGCAGGAGACAGGTACTCTATGGGTTACAGTTTCAATGTTCGGTAGAGAAACATCGGTTGAGATTAACCATACACAGGTTACTCATGCCGGTTGATTTGGTTTTATATTGAGGAATTCCTCGTATAAATACAGGCGTAAAATACGCCGTCCCTCTGGTAACAGTGGGAGGACAGAGAATGTCCGATTTACCACAATAGCGCAAGGACGCTATGAATAATTAAGGAGGTGGCCATAATGGCACAGAAGGTAGCAGGTTATATTAAATTACAGATTCCCGCCGGCAAAGCTACTCCGGCACCCCCCGTTGGTCCCGCTTTGGGTCAGCACGGTGTAAACATTATGCAGTTTACAAAGGAATTTAACGAAAAGACAGCGAAGGATGCAGGTTTGATCATTCCGGTAGTTATTACCGTTTATGCTGACCGTTCATTCTCCTTCATCACAAAGACTCCCCCCGCGGCAGTTCTTATTAAGAAGGCTTGTAAGATTCAGAGTGGTTCAGGTGTTCCCAACAAGACAAAGGTTGCCACAATTTCAAAGGCAGACGTTGAGGAAATCGCAAAGACAAAGATGCCTGATCTTAATGCAGCTTCACTTGAGGCAGCTATGAGTATGATTGCCGGTACTTGCAGAAGTATGGGCGTTATCGTAGGCGACTAATAATTAGGGAAAGAGTTTAAGTGGGAGAGAGGTTTCTCGTATAACCACGAAGGAGGAATTAGAAATGTTCAGAGGTAAAAAGTACAAGGAAAGTATCGCACTTGTTGATAAGACAAAGCTATACGACACAGACGAAGCTATGAAGCTTGTTACACAGACAGCAAAGGCTAAGTTTGACGAGACAGTTGAGGCACACATCAAGCTTGGTGTTGACTCAAGACACGCTGACCAGCAGGTCAGAGGCGCAATTGTTCTACCCCACGGTACAGGCAAGAGTGTCAGAGTATTGGTATTTGCAAAGGGACCCAAGGCAGAGGAAGCAACAGCTGCCGGTGCTGACTATGTTGGCGAGATGGACCTTTGTGATAAGATTCAGAAGGAAAACTGGTTTGAGTTTGACGTTGTTGTTGCAACTCCCGATATGATGGGCGTTGTTGGTCGTCTTGGTAAGGTTTTAGGCCCCAAGGGACTAATGCCCTCACCCAAGGCAGGTACAGTAACAAAGGACGTTGAGAAGGCAGTTAAGGAAATTAAGGCAGGTAAGATTGAGTACCGCCTTGATAAGACAAACATCATTCACTGCCCCATCGGTAAGGTTTCATTTGGCGCAGAGAAGCTTCAGGAGAACTTCGATGCACTAATCGGCGCAGTTGTTAAGGCAAAGCCGTCAGCTGCAAAGGGACAGTACCTGAGAAGCGTTGTTGTAGCATCAACAATGGGACCTGGAATAAAGGTAAATCAGGCTAAGCTAGGCTAAAAATTCTTGCTAAATTCTCGCATCTCACACCCGTAAGCTCACTTATGTACATGAGTACACCGCGTTCACTTACGAGCATAATCTGCAAGAATTTATCTAGGAATTTACAAGGCGATTTGAGTGGGCTGTGTGTCTGACACCCTTATGTACACGAGTACACGGCGTTCGGGAATGAACACAATCTGCGAAAAATCCCCTCAATTTTTGCGAGATAATTCAAGTAGGTTACTTGTTTGACGAACTTATGTACATGAGTACACCGCGTTCGCTTACGAGCATAATCTGCAAGAATTTATCTAAGAATTTACACTCTATCAAAGAATAGAGAAAAAGTAAAATTTATACTTGACAACTTATAATTTATATGATATACTTTATTAGTTGAAAAAACCGTAGACAGTCGGCAGGAGTAATCCGTAAGTCCCACCGAGGCATATATCCGAAGGATAGAATTCGTTTTGAATTTATGGCTCTTTGCGTCTACGGCAAAGAGCCTTTCTTTATTGTAAAGGCGATAATTTAAAACATCAGGAGGTGAAACAAATTATGCCAAACGCAAATGTTTTGGAAGCTAAGAAAGCTCAGGTAGCAGAAGCAGTTGAGTTAATCAAGAGCACACAGACAGGTATCCTGGTTGACTACAGAGGTCTTAATGTTGCTGAAGATACAGAGCTTCGTAATAAGCTTCGTGAAGCTAACGTTAAGTATTTTGTTATCAAAAACAAGATTTTGAAGCGTGCAGTTGATGAAATTGGCTTGGAGGGTCTTGATGAGGTTCTACATGGACCTACAGCTCTTGCAGTATCAACAGAGGATGCAGTTGCACCCGCAAAGGTACTTGCAGACTTTGCAAAGACAAACGAAAAGCTTGAAATCAAGGGCGGTTTCATGGATGGTTCAGTAATGAGCCTTGACGAGGTTAAGAAGTTAGCGGCTACACCGAACTTCGAGACATTGATAGCAACAATGATGGGAAGCTTGCAGTCACCTATCAGTGGCCTTGCAAGACTACTTGCTACTATCGTAGACGGTGGTGTTGAGATAGCAGACCTTGTTGCAAAGAATGCTCCCGCAGAGGAGGCACCTGCAGCTGAAGAGGCTCCCGCAGAGGAAGCAGCTCCCGCAGCAGAGGAAACAGCAGCACCCGCAGAGGAGGCTGCAGCAGAAGCACCCGCAGAAGAGGCAGCTCCCGTAGAGGAAGCACCCGCTGAGGAGGCAACAGAGGCTCCCGCAGAGGAGACTACAGAAGAAGCACCCGCAGCTGAATAAGCAAAAGGTGAAAATTAAAAGAAAGTAAAAGAAAATTTACAGGAGGAAAATAAAATGGCAGATTTAAATGCAATTCTTGACTCAATCAAGGAGCTAAAGCTTCTTGAGGTAGCAGAGTTAGTAAAGATGATGGAAGAAGAGTTTGGCGTATCAGCAGCAGCTCCCGTTATGGTAGCAGGTGCAGCTGGCGACGCTGGTGCAGCTGGTGCAGCTGAGAAGACAGAGTTTGACGTAGTATTGGCAGAGGCTGGTGCTTCAAAGATGAACGTAATCAAGATCGTTAAGAATATCACAGGTCTTGGTCTAAAGGAAGCAAAGGCTGCAGTTGACGAGGCTCCTTCAACAATTAAGGAAGCTTGCCCCGCTGAGGAAGCACAGAAGATTAAGGCTGGGCTTGAGGAAGCAGGCGCAAAGGTTGAATTGAAGTAATAAACTCTCTTTTTAACCGTTAACTGACATCAGAGGTTTATGTTATGAAAATAGATTTATCTTCTGTTATCAAGGTAACAGGTGCAGAAATTGCAATTAACGGAGACGTTGGTTTTTCTGATGCTTATTTTCTTGGTGAAAGCTATAGATTTAATGAGCCCTTAAAAATCAGTGGCAGAGTCTACAATAATGGCCAGTCCCTCACTCTTGAACTGGACGCAGAAGGAACGATGGAAACAAACTGTGCGAGATGTTTAGAGCCTGTTTCGGCGGACGTTTCGTTCAGTATCCATGAGTTATTGTCTCAACGTGAAGAGGGTGCAGAGGAGGATGAGGATATTATCCTTTTTGACGGCTACGAGATTGAATTAGACGATATTATTGCAGATCATTTCCTGATGAACGTATCAGGCAAATACCTTTGTGATGAAGATTGCAGGGGTTTATGCCCTCATTGCGGACAGAATCTCAATAACGGTGATTGCGATTGTGATAAAGAATACATCGACCCCCGATGGCAGGCGTTAGCGGATATACTTAATCAGTCGGAAGACGATGAAGAGTAATTAGAGTGTTGTTATTTTAATGGAGGTGTAACTAATGGCAGTACCTAAGAATAAAGTTTCAAAAGCCAGAAGAGATAAGAGACGTGCTAACTGGAAGTTAGAGGTTCCCAACCTTGTTGAGTGCCCCCAGTGCCACGAGCTTAAGATGCCTCACAGAGTTTGCCCGAGCTGCGGACAGTACAAGGGCAAGGAAGTAATCAAGGTTGAGGATTAATTCAGGCTTGTAAAAGAACTTAACTCCGTTCCGGAAACCGGAACGTTTTTTTGTAGACTTTGATGAGAAAAATATGGGGATTTTCCCTTGATTTTTTCTCAAGAGT
>JAZNVD010000214.1:0-4193 GCA_045592645.1 Candidatus Ornithomonoglobus sp.
GGCCTCCGACTTTGTCATTCGGGTTTTCACCAAACTTTCCGCCAAGATACATTTTTACAAGGGCAGAGGTTTCACCCTGATAATTAGGAAATGCAAGCTTTCGCACGTGTTTTCCTGACTGTTTAAGGCGTTCTTGCAAAAGCTCTGACTGTGTCTGCTTTCCGCTTGAATCTGTTCCTTCAATGGCAATTAAAAATCCCATAATGTCTCCTTTTAGTCCTGACTGAACTTTCTTCCTTTAAGTAAAACCGTAAATCCAAACTTTGGTAATGCCAGCATTCTTCCAAATCGGCTTGGTTGCTTCATTAGTCTGTAAAACCATTCCAGACCGTGTTTACAGTAAAATTCAGGCGCACGCATTGCAGTACCTGCGAAAACATCAAGGCTTCCGCCAATACCCAATGCAACGCGGGGGCTTAACTTTTCACGGTTATTGTGTATCCACATTTCCTGTTTTGGTGCACCAAGGCAAACAAACAGAATATCCGCACCTGATGCGTTTATGTCATTGATTATATCTGCCTCGTCCTCGGCTTTAAAATAACCGTTACGGCAACCGCAGATGTTTATACCCTTGTACTTTTCTTCTATTTTTTCCTTTGCAACTTCTGCCACACCGGGCTTTCCTCCAAAAAGGAAAACCTTATATGATGTACCCTTCACTCTCTCTAAAAGTGCACAGGCAATATCAAAGCCTGCCGCACGTTCTGAAATAGGGTTTTTTAAAATCCTTGATGCGTAAACAACCCCTATTCCGTCTGCCGTTAATAAATCAGACTTATTAAGCACTTCTTTAAAGCTCTCGTCCTTATACGCCGCCATAAGTATCTCGGAATTAGGTGTAAAGACACTATGGATCCTATCCTCGTTAAGAAACTGCATAATCTTGTTAACAGCATCTGTTACCGTTACTTTATCAACCTTAACACCAAGAATGTTTACCTTATCAGTCATAAATTACCTCTCGTCAATGGGAACGTATGTCTTTTTATCAACAATAGACTTATACGCAGGACGTATAATTCTCGAACACCCTATTGTCTCCTCAAGACGATGTGCGCACCAGCCTGCAATTCTTGCTATAGCAAATATAGGAGTATAAAGCTCCGGTGCTATACCAAGCATTTTATTTACAAAGCCTGAATACAAATCAACATTTGCACACATAACCTTGTGATTCTTTTTAACATTATAGAAGCACCCCGGGGTAAGTCTTTCAACCATATCATATAAAGCATACTCCTTTGCCCATTCGGGATTGTTGCGTGCAAGACGTTTTGCACGTTCTTTAAGGAGAATACAACGGGGATCTGACATTGTATAAACTGCGTGACCCATACCATAGATAAGACCTGCACCGTCAAATGCCTCTTTACGCATAATCTTTTCGATATATGCACCTACCTCTGCTTCATCAGTCCAGTCTTTAACATTCTTTTCAATATCATCCATCATCGCCATAACCTTGGCATTGGCACCGCCGTGCTTGGGTCCCTTTAATGACCCGATAGCCGCTGCGATTGCACTGTATGTATCAGTACCTGATGATGACACAACTCGTGTTGTAAACGCACTGTTGTTACCACCGCCATGCTCTGCCTGTACCATTAGCATAACGTCAAGCATCTCTGCCTCTTCCCTTGTGTACTTATTATCGGGGCGAAGCATATATAATAAGTTCTCCGCCGTTGAAAGCTCGGGATTGGGTAAATGCAAGAACATACTCTCGCCGTCAACATAATGACGCTTTGCCTGATAACCTACCGCCGCAATAACAGGAAGACGGGCAATTAACTCGATTGACTGTCTTAATATGTTTTCAACTGAAATCTCGTCAGGGTTATCATCATATGAGTACATAGCAAGTACACTTCTTGCCATTTTATTCATAATGTTGGGCGAAGGGGCTTTTAATATCATATCCTCCGCAAAACCGTCAGGCAACACTCTCATTGCGCCTAAAATTTCCCTGAATTTGTCAAGCTGCTCTCTTGTTGGAAGCTGACCAAACAACAGTAAGAATACAACCTCTTCATAGCCAAAGCGGTTTTCCCTCTCACAGTTTTCAACTATTTTATTCAAAGAATAGCCTCTGTATCTCAACACACCATCAATAGGTGTCTTTTCGCCATCCTCCATATAATATCCTGTAACCTGACCAACGGCAGTAAGACCTGCCATAACACCTGTTTCGTCTTCGTTTCGAAGTCCGCGCTTTACGCCGTACTTTTTGAAAAGCTCCTTCGGGAAGGGATGATACAGCTCATTTGCCACCTGGTCAAACATATGCTTTTTTTCGTTCATACCATAAATCTCCTTTCTGTCAATTTCCTATATGTCTTAAATTAAGCTTAACTGTCCGTCGTCACCTTTAAGGCTTTTTGCCGCAGACGGTATTACACGGGCAACGTACTTGTTTGCATCCTCGATTGATGAGTTCTCGGCAAACTCAACCTTGGCTGGTGCAACTCCGTTTTTAGGCTGACGTAATACCTGTACGCCCTGCGTGCTCTTTGTTGTCTTAAGAGGAATAAACTTTGTATTGATTGTAAGGACACGGTTGTTCTCCGTAATAATTACAATGTCCTTATCCTCGGGCATAAATGTTATATCAACAATGGGTGACTTCGCCGAATACGCATTAATAAGCTTTTTACGGTTAGTCTTTGTTTCATAGTTCTTAAGTTCAACCTTTGCCATTTTACCGTTGGCAAAAGTGAAAAGCATATTACCTGAATAATCCTTTGTAACAACGGCATATATGATTTTCTCATCCGCGTCAAGCCCAAGCAGACTGGGTACATAATGTCCCATCTCCGCCACTTTGCCGTCTGCTACATCGTAAGTCCTTAATTTATATGCGTTACACTTATCAGAGAAGAATACAAGTTCTGACTTGTTTGAAGTTTCCTCCGCTACAATGACCTCATCGCCTTCTTTAAGCTTATGGTCGGACGTTGTAAACTTCAATGACGCCGCAGGAACTTTCTTAAGATAACCCTCACGTGTAAAGAATATGGTAAGCGGGTAGTCCTCAATATGCTCCTCTGCATTGTAATGGCTTAATTCTTCACTCTTAATAAGCTCGGTCTTTCTGTCCTGACCGTACTTTTTAGCAATATCTTTAAGCTGTTTTGCAATGTGGGACTTAACAACACGGTCTGATGCAATAAGCTTATTAAGCTCTGCAATCTCTGATGTCAGCTTATCAATGTTATCAATGTTCTTTAAAATGTAGCTCTTATTAAGATTACGCAACTTTATCTCGGCAATATATTCCGCCTGTAGCTTATCAATACCAAAGCCTGCCATAAGGTTTGGTACAACCTCCTCGTCAAGCTCTGTATGGCGGATAATTGAAATCGCCTTGTCAATATCAAGCAATATCTTTTTAAGACCCATAAGCAGATGCAATCTCTTACTCTTCTGCTCAATGTCAAACTTTGCACCATTACGGACACAAGTCATTCTGAACTTTATCCACTCATTGATTATCTCACCCACACCCATTACCTTGGGCACAGAATCAATAAGGATATTAAAGTTGCAGGCAAAGCTGTCCTCAAGAGGTGTCAGCTTATAAAGCTTAAGCATAAGCTCGTGGGGGTCAGTACCACGCTTTAAGTCAATAGCAATCTTAAAACCGTTTAAGTCTGTTTCATCACGGGCATCGGAAATTTCACGAAGCTTGTTAGCCTTAAGAAGCTCCATAATCTTACCGATGATTGCCTCGGATGTTGTTGAATAAGGTATCTCTGTAATCTCAATACAGTTATTTGCCTTATCATAGTTATACTTTGCTCTCATCCTGAAACTGCCGCGGCCTGTTTCGTAGATGTTTCGCATTTCTGCCTCATCATAAATGATACTTGCACCCAATGAGAAATCAGGCGCAGGCATTATGCTCATAATATCCACCTTCGGGTCTTTCATATACTCAATGGTAGCCTCGCAAACCTCACGAAGGTTAAATGAGCATATATTTGACGCCATACCAACGGCAATACCCTGGTTGGGGTTTACCAAAATTGAGGGGAACGCGGCGGGAAGAAGCGTAGGCTCCTTTAACTCGCCGTCATAGTTATCCACAAACTTAACAGTGTTCTTGTTAATGTCTGTGAAAAGCTCCTGACAGATTGGCTCTAATCTTACCTCTGTATAACGTGATGCGGCATAAGCCATATCTCTTGAAT
>JAZNVD010000215.1:0-4885 GCA_045592645.1 Candidatus Ornithomonoglobus sp.
CCTTTACCTTTTTCCTCAATGCCACGCCTGCCGTTATTATAAGCACAACCCCAAGGGAAAATGCCCACGACCACTGACCCATTTCATCAAGCCTGTAGGATGTAATAAGGGTTATTCCGTATATCATACCAAAGGCAGGTACCATTATTATCCATAATATTATTTTTAATGCTGTCGCGAATTTCTCGTTCATCTTTATTTCTCCAGTACAAAATCACCAAAGAACTGCGGACAGTGGAAATCAGGTGCAGGTGTGTCAATGGGCAGATATGATGCCCAGTGTGCAGGGGCTTTGTCCTCGCAACACTTGTAAAGATTACCACGCATATTCTCCGTATAACCGCCGAAAATCTCGTTAATCATTTCAAAGGGAACTGTGAACATAAGCACCCACTCCCCCTCTGATACCTTTGACTTTACGTTAAAGTCGTCCTTGCACCAGTGAGTGAACTCGTAGGTCTGACGGTCACGGCGGATTGAAATATAGTTAGTGCCAAAGGCATTGAACTCAAAGTTTAAGTATCTCTCATCGTTAATATTGGGCTGAATGAAAAACTCCATACAGCTGTCGGAATAAACGTCGCCGTTCTGTTTTGTAACCCGTGCAAGCAACGGTGTTTCATCCGTTGTCATTCTCACGTGAGTACCTGCTTCACTCCATAGAAGCTTTGCAGTTGTTACGGGAGTTGTCTGTGTCTTATCCCAGTTAAAGTTATTAATCTCTGCCACGTTTGCCGTGTCCCACGCCTTGTCGCACTTGCAGGTTATAACGTGGTCTGCTTTTTTAATAATATACATATTCCTTACTCCGTTTCTATGCTGATTGTCTGTGTTTCGCCGTCCCACAGAATGTCAAAGCCTACTGCGTCGGCAATATCTCTTATTTTAAAATATGAGCTTCCGTTTATGTTATATGCCGTAATGGCACGCTGTCTGCCGTCAACGTAAATGGGTGTTGAGTTTTCAAGCACATTCATATCCTGCTCAATATCACCCGACAGCTCACCACCGATTACCACATAATCTTCACCCGTCATAATATCAATGGCTTCAAGCTCTGCGTTCCATTCCACATTGAACTTTGAGCCGGTGTTTCGCACAAGCATTGCAATGTCACGAACCTTGAAATAATTGGAATCGTTAACAGTGTATCCGTTTAAAGTAACGGTCCTGCCGTCAACCACCACATTGGCAATTGAACGCACAGCGGAAATCTCATTTACCATATCATAGCTTGCAACGAAATCGTAAATTTTACTGCGGTTGGGGTAGCCGTCAACAAGAAGATTTGACGAGAACTTATCCACATAGGCAAGGTTCTGATAAGGGCTTACGTCACCCTTTACAATTCTTGTAGCCGTGAGCTTATTGCCTGTGAGGACAAGCTTATAATATGCAATCTGCGACTGATACCTGGGCACTTCAAGTCCCACAAAAATATATGTATCATTCTTCATAAATACTTCTATATTCTCCAGACATTCTCCAATAATGTTTGACGGCGTTTCAATGTCAACCAACGCATTGTCACGCATTGTAAAGCCCGTCTTTATACCCCCGAAAGCACCACGCTTAATAATAAACGCCTCGGGAATACCGTCACGGTCAAGGTCGGTCAGAACCACATCTGTGTAAGTGGGGTCCTGGGAAATAGTTTTCATAATACGCGTAACAAAGGGGTCACGCCAGTTCTCGTTGGCACCAAAGGTCGCAGGTGCAAGAGTAAGAATCATACACAGTGCCAAAACCGCTGTAAATACCTTTTTCATAAAAAATCACTCCTTCATTGAAATAATTTCATTGATTTTACTTAAATGGTCTGTTTCATAAGTAACCTTAATACCAAGGTCATTGGTGTTACCGTTGGGGTTATACCAGCAGGTGTCAATTCCTGCATTATTCCCCCCACGCATATCACCCGTAAGAGAGTCACCGATTATAATTGCCTCACTTTTGTCCTTAAGCCCGATTTGGGAAAAGACGTAGTCAAAATACTCAACATTAGGTTTTTCAAACCCCACGTCCTCGGAAATAAAGATATAATCAAATACTTTATGAAGTCCCGAAAGGCGGAGTTTTTTATCCTGTGCCATCTTTGTGCCGTTGGTAACGGCAACGAGGATGTATTTCCCCTTTTGGGAAAGCAGTGTTTCCATTGCATGGGGGCAGAACTCAATGGTGTCACCCAGGGCAAGCTGATAATCACGGTTAAAGCTCTCGGCAATTGATGTATCAATACCACGGGACTCAAAAAACTCAATAAACCTGCCCATAAGTACCTGTGGCTTTGTGATTTCGTTTTTCTCAAGCATTTTCCAGTACTTTGCATTAATGGCGGAATAGTCTTTAATCATAGCATCAGTGCACTCACCAAGGTTATACTTTTTAAAAAGTGACTTAATGGCATTGGCCTCGGCTTTAATAAAATCAAGAACCGTTCCGTCCACATCCCAAAGAATATATTTATACATAATACCTCACATAACACAAGTCAAAGAAATTATTGACTATTATAAAAATGTATGATACAATACTCTTACCACACGAATCAAATAAGGCATATTTCAAGAGAATGTTTTTTGTTTTTGCAAAAAAATGCATTCTCTATTTGTGCATTCCTTGTGATATGCCAAATGATTTGTGTGGTAGCAAACATGAGTTATGCATTTTTTAGTGCATCGACTTATGTTGATGCACTTTTTTAATTTGTAAACTCTGTTTCTTAAGTTACCACATCCTTGAAAAAAATTCGTCTTTATGACGGATTTTTTTTCTTTCTACAACCTAATTATACCACAATATCCGACACAATGCAACAAAAAAACAAGCCCGAAGGCTTGTTTTTAGTCGTTGTTAAAATAAATCACTATGAGTTCCCGTCCGTGTTAAACCCAATACCAATAAATCCTCCTCTTTTCTGTAAATCAAAAGCCAGTCAGGTGCAATATGACATTCTCTTGAGCCCTTGTATTCTCCGGCAAGAGGATGGTCCAGATATTTTTGAGGCAGTTTTTTCCTTATTGCAACATAAAAAGACAACAACCGCAGTTGTTGTCTTAAAAAGTCATTTCCCAATCTTATCCTGAATCATACGGTTGATTCTTTCGCGGATTCTGAGCATTTCGTCCTCGGTATGGGCACATCTCTCAAAGGTGATAGCCTCACCCAGCTCTTCCTCCATGGCTTTTATAACCTCGTCACGGGAATAATACTTTTCACATAATTCCATGGCACGGATATCCTGCATCGCCTCTTCAAGGCTCATAATTCGCATAGATTCAAGGCATCCGCCGTCCTGGTCAGGATATACAACAAATGTGTCTCCCGCACAAACCCAGTCCTCACCGCACAAATCAAGGTACGGGTTAATGGCATCACCTGAGCCACGATTGTTGTAATAATTAAATCCCCAGTGAAGGAATCCCTTAATATTGAACTTATAAAGCTGCATTCCAAGAGAACGGGTACGCCACAAAGGCATCGAAAGATAGCAGTTGGAATAATTAACCACCTGGTTGCATGCATAGTATGTCCATAACTCGTCAATGCCCTTTTCAATAAATGGCATTATTCTCTGGGTTGTGGGAACGGGAATCTCTACCGCACCCGTCTCGTAAAGTTCAATCTCCGATAATGCATCCATAACGGGATAACCCTTTACAATATCGGCTATGGCTTTCTTTTCCTTTATATATTGCTCCACTGTGTTTGCCATGGGCTCATCGGAAATATGATAATAGCACCGTCTGTCATCCCCACGCTCCTTAAGATGGGCAATCATAGCGGTCAACATCTCACGAAGGAAGGTTATATACTCCTCTGAAAGAGCAAGAGTCTCCCAACCAAAGAGAAGCTTATATTCACCGTCAACCGTCGCATATACCTTGGCGGAATATATAGGGTTCTGGTGATAGAAATGCGACATTTCAATGTATTCTATACCTATGCGGTCAAGCATATCAATCCATCTGTCAAGGAGTGAAAAATCAAAGGAATATACACCCTTATCAAGGAACACCTTTACAAGCTGACAGGGGTTTCTGTAGAAGGGCGGGTTCACATTCAAAGCGGGAGTAAATACGGGAGTGTATACCATATTCCTTCCCCTCTTTTTATAAACCTTAAGGAAGTTCTCCACTATCTCAAAATGTCTGTCGGACCAAACCTCAACATTGTAATATGATGCAAGGCAATCGGGATAGAACCACTGTGTGAACTTCAATTTCTGCTCAGGCAAAACCCGGGGAATGATATTTATATTAAGGTTATGTACCGCAAGGGGAACTCGGTTTTTCATATTGGCATCACCCGTATCACCTACACTTGCACTTTCGGGGAACACGGAAATCTCAAGCTTTCCATTACCCTTAAAATCCTCAGGAATATCCACCTCAAACCATACCGAGCGAAGCTTATCCATTGACAGAATAATCTTACCGCCATAGCGCAAAGGTGTAAGAATATCGGGATAAATTCCCGGTGTTGTTCTCAGGTACTGAGAATCACATCTGTCGGGTTTTACAGGCTTTTCAACGGGGAGATTTCTTACATCGCGCATAGTAACAAAAGGTGCAAGGTCACCCTTTATTTCAATGGCACAAATAAGGCGCAGGGGCAAATCCGTCTCGCCCTCATCCGTATATAAAAGCTGAAAAGAAAATCTTTCGCCCAGAAGTGCCGAAGCCTCACCAAACTCTGAAAATCCATCAATCTTATCATCAATAAAAGCCTTAATCTGTGATGACACAAGCTTTGATTTAAACATAACTATTTCCTCCTCTTCTCATTCTGAGGACACATATTATTTTTGTTATCTCTTAAACTTATTTAATTTCCTATCCACCTTTTGACTGTTTACAGTTACAGGTAATCTTTTCCATCTCAT
>JAZNVD010000216.1:0-6219 GCA_045592645.1 Candidatus Ornithomonoglobus sp.
TGGAGTACGGCTTATTATAGACTGTAATTCCTTCGGGCTGGTCGACCTTGCAGAAATAAAACCGTTTTTGATAAAGCCCAACGAAGAGGAGATTTTAAAGCTTGTGGGTGACAGGGCTTGTTCTGACCGAGTAAGTGTTGCAAGAGAAATATACCAAAAGGGGATAGAGAATGTTATAATATCCCTTGGCGGTGACGGTTTTGTTTATTGCGGCGAATGGGGAGAATGCGAAATAAAGGCTCCCGAAATTGCAGTTGTATCAACCATTGGTGCAGGGGATAGCCTGATTGCAGGATTTATTGCAGGACTTTGTGAGGGACGGGAGTCCGTTGATGTGTTAATCCTTGCGGCGGCATTTGGAACGGCGGCATGTTTAACAGAGGGAACAAAGCCTCCCTCAAAGGAAACGATTTCATTAATTGAGAAGAAAATGAAAAAGTCACTACCGTGACTGCCGTTCGCATAGCTCACTCCAAAAGAAAAAAATCCGAAAGCATAATGCTTTCGGATTTTTATGTAGAATTATTTGCCTAAATACTTTGCAACCTCTTTTGCTACAAGCTTTGTTATGGCATCAAGATCTGATGAGCTTACAATTCCGGGGGTGTTTTCCGCCTTGCCGTCAGAACTAAACAGCTTCATCTTCTTCATACTCTCCTGCTTAACAGCCTCAACTGCTGCAGGAATAAGGTCGATAAGACCCTTGTCCATACTGTCAAATCTCTTGAATTCTGCCTCAACTGCTGCAACGTTAATGTCAGTAAAGATATTAACCTTGCTGATACCGTCCTTGATAGCCTGACGGAAGTCGTTGTCTGTAAGACCTGAACCACCGTGGAGAACAAGGGGAACATCAACAGTTTTTGCTATTGTACGAATTCTCTCAAAATCAAGCTTGGGAGGTAATTTATATGCACCGTGTGCATTACCTACTGCAATTGCAAGGGCATCAACGCCTGTCTTGTCAACAAAATCTTTAGCAAGCTTGGGGTCTGTAAAGAATTTTGAGGGGTCTGCAAGATGACTGCTACCTTCCGCAGAGCCTTCGTTGTCACCTACGTGACCAAGCTCACCCTCAATTGTTGCACCGTATGAGTGGGCAATGGCTGCCATTTCTTTAACCTTGCGTACGTTTTCCTCGTATGAGTCAGTTGAGCAGTCATACATAATTGAACTGAAACCAAGCTCAAGAGCCTTGATACAAGTATCATAGCTAAGACCGTGGTCAAGATGTACAACAACGGGAACTGATGCCTTCTTTGCCATAGGAATAAGGTAATATGAAACCTCTTCCAAGGGACCGTAGGGCAAAAGTACCTCGGCGGTACCCATAATTACCGGTGAACGCGTTGATTCTGCTGCGGCAATAATACCGCGTGCAAGCTCAAGGTTAACTGCATTAAAAAGACCTACTGCGTAGTGATTTTTCTTCGCAGGTCTTAAAACTTCATTCATATTAACTAACATAAGCTTTTCCTCCTGTGGTGTTTTATCTAAATCATAATTATGCTTCTTATATAATCATATTATACACCACAATGCACCTATATTGCAAGTGTTTTTTGGAATTTTTTTGTTTTATTTTGATTTTTTTGTATTGTAATTTCTTGACATTGGTGTGGCTTTGTGATATAACGTGTGTAGGTAGTAAAAAAGAGGTGAATTTCTTATGAAATGTGAGGAATTATTTAAAGAAATTGATGATATAAACGATAAGTACCTTGATTTTTTAGAGGATGTATGCAATATTGAAAGTCCTACTGATTATAAAGAGGGAGTGGATGCTGTTGGCAGATATTTTCTGAAGAAAGCACAAGAACGTGGCTGGAAAACAGAGATATTCAAGCAGGAGTGTTCAGGAGATGTGGTGGTAATAACACTTAATCCTGATGCTGCGGGAAAGCCCATCAGCGTATCGGGGCATATTGATACTGTACATCCGGTGGGTTTATTCGGAACACCGCCCGTAAAAAGGGATTTGACAAAAATGTACGGCCCCGGTGTAATGGATTGTAAAGGCGGTGTAGTTGCCGCATTTATGGCAATGGATGCACTGGAGAAGGTCGGTTTTACTGCACGCCCTGTACAGTTACTCCTGCAGAGTGATGAGGAAAACACAAGTCAGACCAGTGAACTGGCTACAATAAATTACATATGTGATAAGGCACAGGATTCAGTTGCATTTTTAAACCTTGAAGGAATCAAGGGAAATACGGCTGTGGTACAACGAAAAGGTATTTTAAAAGGTGAATTTCACATAAAGGGCAGAGCATTACATTCATCCCGTTGCACAGAGGCAGCAAATGCCATAGCCGAGGCGGCTCATAAAATCATAAGACTTGAAGAAATGAAAAACCCCGACGGGCTGACCTGTAACTGCGGTGTTATAAAAGGCGGTACAGTTTCTAACACAGTGGCAGAGGAATGTTCATTTACAGTGGACATCCGATTTGTGACCAATGAAGAATTGGAACAGGCAAAAGCAAAGCTGGAGGAGGTTCTAAATACGACCTTTGTTGAGGGTTGCACAAGCACATATGAGATAAAGGGTCTTCGCCCTGCAATGGTAAAAGAAGAAAGAAACCTGCAGTTGCTTGACAGGATGAACGAAATCTACAGAAAAAACGGGCTACCTGTACTGACGGGACGTTTGTGCCTTAGCGGCTCTGATGCGGCTTTTGTAACGCAAAGAGAAATCCCGTGCATTGATAATCTCGGAACAGAGGGCGGAAATATCCATTCTGTTGACGAGTATATTGAACTTAAATCATTGAGTGAATCGGCAAAAAGAATTGCCGCAGTGGTGTATTGTATATGAAAATTAAAAAAAGATACTATGTTTTACTTGCTGTTTCGGTGGTGTTGGGTTTAGTAGTTGCCTGGATAGCTTATGGGAACACGGATTTGGAAATAAATGAATTTGAAATTAAATCTGAAAAAATACCGTCAGGATTTAACAATTTCAGAATTGCTCAGGTGTCCGATTTGCACAACACTGAAATAGGTACGGACAATGAAAAACTTATTTCAATGTTAAAAAAGACCGATGCGGATATAATAGCCATAACCGGTGATATTATAGATTCGAGTAATACCGATATCGATATTGCACTTGCTTTTGCAAAAGAGGCCGTAAATATTGCTCCTACATATTTTGTAAACGGAAACCATGAAGCGTGGTCAGGTAAGTATGATGTATTGAGACAAGGATTTGTTGACTATGGTGTAACCATTCTTGAGAATGAATCTATAGAGATAAAAGTGGGAGAGGATGTTATTACATTGATAGGCATAACGGACCCTGCGTTCCCTGTGGCTTTTTACGATGATGCCAAAGAACAGAGCACAGAAAATCAGTTGTTATATTCTATACCTGATAGTGATACATATAAAGTATTATTGGCACACCGTCCTGAATACTTTTCAAGATATACAGGGAAGGTTGATTTGGTTTTAAGCGGACACGCACATGGTGGGCAGTTCATTTTACCATTTGTGGGCGGTGTTGTCGCACCAGGTCAGGGTTTGTTCCCTCAATATTATCAGGGACTTTATACAATGGATGGTACTGATATGATTGTCAGCCGAGGTATCGGCAATAGTGTAATACCTTTCAGAATAAACAACAACCCTGAAATTGTTGTTGCAGAGCTTGAGAGAATTGGAGACTAAAAAATCAGCCGTAGTAACGGCTGATTTTTTATGTTTAGAATAGTATTATCAAGAACTGTGATACAAGTACTACCGCAATCAATGCAATGGGGTATGTTGCCGCATATGCCGCTGCAACGTCTTCGGTCTTGGCAGTGTTTATTAATGTGCCAAGAGCAGGAGTACTTGTCATACCACCTGTGATTGAACCCAATGTGTTTAACAGGTTCATCTTAAGAATGTATCTTGCAAAGACGTAACCTATAATCATAGGAAGCAATGTCATAATTACACCGTACAGGAAGTACACGGGCTGGAAGTACTCGATAAACTTTGCACCGCCTGCAACACCTGCACCTATAAGGAACAACATCAGTCCAAGCTCACGCAACACTTTAAGTGTCGGTGTAGTAGGCATAATACTGATTTTACCAATTCTTCCAAAGTGACCGAATACAAGTGATGTCAAAAGACATCCGCCTGTTGTGGTAAGTGAGAATGTTGTACCAGAAAGTCCTGCTGATGACAGAGGAACTTTAATCATTCCCACAATGGTACCGATTATTGCAGCTAATGCAAAGGGCATAAGACCAAAGGAGTCCATTTCAATCAGCTTTCCTGAATATGCTTTTTTGGCTGATGCGTCCGATGACTGGATAAGCTTTGCTCTTTCCTCTGCCATATTCGTCTTTGTGATTTTTGGAATAAGCTGAACAAAAAGCACAACACCGATAACACCAAAAATATATGCAATACCATTGCCCACAGCAACAATATCCTCATATGCTGCACCGACTGTTGCCTTTGCTGCAGAGAATGCGGGAGTTGATGTAAGTGCTCCTGATAAAAGACCTGCCACCATTGCGGTAAGTTCCTTATTGTCACTTGTAACTCCCGTTGCACGGCCGATGTAAATACAAGCCACTGCCGAAATGCCGCCTGCAAGGATGATTATAAAACCGAGCAACACGTAAGATGTCAGGTTCTTCTTCATATTGCCGAAAAACTTGGGGCCTGCAATAAAGCCTACTGAAGTAACAAACAGTATCAGACCAAGATTTTCAACAATCTTCAGTGCGTTTTTTGCATATTCGGGAAGTTGTGCTTCTAAATCTCCGTAGAAGAAGCAACCAAAAACCAACGCAATAATGAAAACTCCTGCTGTACCTAATGATACACCTTTAATAGTGATACGTCCGAACGCATAACCAACAGCAGCTATGGCAAAAACGCAGAACACTAAAAATGTAATGCCCGTAACGGGAATAACTCCGTTAAATAAATCCATTTTAAGAATACCTCTTTTCTGTTATTTGTTTCTGTAGTCAGGAAGAAGCTTCGGTGAAACTTCATCGGAGGATATTCCTGCTTTCTTTATTTCATCTGCAAATTTGTTTACATGGTCTAATGATAGCTTACCCACATTTACTGATTTTGATTTAGCAGCAGCATTTTTACCTGCACTTCTGCCAAATACGATAATATCAAGAAGTGAGTTACCCATTAATCTGTTTCTGCCGTGAATTCCACCAACGGCTTCACCTGCAACAAACAGGTTCTCTACATTTGTTGTCATACAGTCATCAGTAATATCAAGACCACCGTTCTGGTAATGCAATGTGGGATAAACAAGAATTGGCTCTTTACGGATGTCAATACCGTATTCGCCGAACATTCTCATCATTGCAGGGATACGTGCTTCAATTGTACCCTCACCGCCGATTGCCTCAATCATGGGAGTATCAAGCCACAAACCAAGACCGTCAGTTGTTGTAAGACCGTTACCGCGGTCACCACATTCACGGATAATTGATGCCGCAGACACGTCACGTGTTTCAAGGGGATGCATAAATACTTCGCCCTTGGCATTTACAAGCTTTGCACCAAGTGAACGAACCTTCTCTGTAACAAGCGCACCAAAAATCTGCTCGGGATATGCAGCACCTGTGGGGTGATACTGTAAAGTTTCAGCATAAAGCAACTTTGCACCTGCACGGTAGCCAAGAACAAGACCGACAGCAGTTGCACCATAGTGGTTTGATGTGGGGAAGCCCTGGTAGTGCATACGACCTGCACCGCCTGTGGCGATAATAACGGTCTTTGCACGGGCAACCATAATCTCCTGTGTTTCCATATTAAGAAGTACAGCACCTGCAGCGTTGCCGTTATCGTCTAAAATAAGCTCGATTGCCGCTGTGAAATCAACAACGGGAACCTCACGGTTTAGTACCTCGTCACGAAGTGTTCGCATAATCTCGGCACCTGAATAGTCCTTTGCAGCGTGCAGTCTCTTACGTGATGTACCACCGCCGTGAGTTGTAATCATATTACCCTCGGCATCCTTGTCAAATTCTACGCCAAGATTGCTTAACCACTCAATAGCCTCGGGAGCATCACATACAAGCTTTCTCAAAAGCTCACGCTTTGCGGCAAAGTGACCGCCACCAAAGGCATCTACGAAATGTATAGCGGGAGAGTCATTCTCTTTATCAGCTGCCTGAATACCGCCCTCTGCCATCATTGTATTGGCATCACCAATACGAAGCTTTGTAACAATCATAACATTTG
>JAZNVD010000217.1:0-2973 GCA_045592645.1 Candidatus Ornithomonoglobus sp.
AATCTATATTGCTTTGCTTTTTTCTGTCGTTTACATCATTCATCAAATCGGTAACTTTGTCAAATTGATTTTCCTGTATATAAAGGGCAAGGAGATGCAGCTCGGTTCCGTTATAATCAACAGAAAACTCTGCACCTGCGATTGCTTTAATGTTTTTATTGTTGGCAGCAGCTAAAAAATCACGCAGTCCATCCACTGTGTTATGGTCACACAGTGCAACGGCAGATAAACCAACTTCAATTGCTGAATCTATAATTTCTTTTGGAGTATATGTTCCGTCAGAATATATTGAATGAGTATGTAAATCGCAGGTTTTCATTGAAATCATCCTTTCATATTTATTGTATCATGTTTGTGCTTTGCAGTCAATTCCACAATTTTCTTTACATAAAAAATTCCTCGTTGCACACAATAGAATTGTAAATTTAAACAAAAGGAGCAAATCGTATATGAAAGCAACAGGAATTGTAAGAAGAATAGATGATTTGGGCAGAGTTGTTATTCCAAAGGAGATACGCCGCACTATGCGTATTCGTGAAGGGGACCCCCTGGAAATTTTTACCGAAAAGGATGGCGAGGTTATCTTTAAGAAGTACTCACCTATTGGTGAACTTGGGGACTTTGCAACAAATTATGCCGATACTCTGGCAAAGACAACAGGTCACGGTGCGTGTATTACTGACCGTGATAATGTAATTGCAGTATCAGGTATACCCAAGAAGGAACTTATGGAAAAACGTGTTTCAAGTGAGCTTGACAGTCTTATGAATGAGAAGCTGACCGTTACCTATGAATCAGGAAAGGTTGTTTCCATTGCCGACGGCAATGACAAGTATAATGCGGGGGTTGTTGTCCCTATCATTTCAGAGGGGGATACAATCGGCTCTGTTGTGTTTGTTATTAAGGACGGGGAAAAAGTGTCCGAGGTTGAGGATAAGCTGGCAGAAACAGCGGCAGATTTTCTCGGCAAGCATATGGAAGGCTGAATATAAAACCACAGGCGGTGAAAACTCTGCCTGTGGTTTTTGCAGTCTTTGTGATTTCAAACAAAGTTTATTGTAAATAAATAAAAAAATTGTCGAAAAATATTCTATAAAACAATTGCAAATATCTGTAAATGATGTTATAATTTTATTATAAGATAAACAAAAGTCATACGAAAAAAAGGAGAAATACAATGACCAACTTATTCCAGGACATAACAACAGACGCTACACCAACCGTAGGCAGATTAAGTATTATCAGTATGAAGGGCTGTGAGCACTTCGCGGAGAAGGTTGACTGGTACCTGCGTAATATGCACAAGGATGTTGAGGATGTGGATACTTATGTTACTCATGTAACTTGTCCCCGATTCGGAACCGGTGAGGGAAAGGGCGTAATTGATGAAACTGTAAGAGGTCATGACGTTTATATTATATGTGACTGTTTTAACCACAGTGTTACATATAAGATGTACGGATACGAAAATCATATGAGCCCTGATGACCATTATCAGGACCTTAAGAGAATTATTGCGGCTATGGGCGGTAAGGCAAGACGTGTTACCGTTATTATGCCTATGCTTTATGAGGGCAGACAGCACAGAAGAAGCGGACGTGAGTCACTTGACTGTGCAATTATGCTTCAGGAGCTTTCAAAAATGGGTGTTAAGAATGTTATTACATTCGATGCTCATGACCCCAGAATCGTAAACTCAATTCCTTTGTCAGGCTTTGACGATGTTCAGCCCACATATCAGATGATAAAGTCTTTGGTAAATGCAGTTCCTGATATTAAGTTCAATAAGTTTGACACAGTTGTAATTTCACCTGACGAGGGCGGAATGTCAAGATGTATGTACTATAGTTCAGTTCTTGAGCTTGACCTTGGTATGTTCTATAAGCGTCGTGACTATTCACGCCTTGAGAACGGCAAGAACCCCATTGTTGCACACGAGTACCTTGGTCGCGATGTTGAAGGTAAGGACGTAATCATAGTTGACGATATGATTTCATCAGGTGAGTCAATGATTGATGTTGCGACAAAGCTTAAAAATCAGGGCGCAAAGAGAATCTTTGTGTTCTCATCCTTTGGATTATTTGTAAATGGTCTTGAGGTGTTTGATAAGGCTTACACTGACGGTATAATTGATAAGATTTTCACAACAAACCTTATTTACCAGAACCCCGGTCTTGCAGAACGTGAGTGGCATCAGGCAGTTGATATGTCAAAGTATGTTGCACTTCTGGTTGATACTTTAAACCACGACAACACAATTTCAGAGTTGCTTAACCCTGTAACAAAGATTAAAAACCTTATCGAGAAGAAGGGTGCTAAATAATTTACAGTTTTTTAATAAAACCATATTGATTTTTTCCGCAGTTAGTGGTATGATATAAGGGTCTTATACAGAGGCGGAATATAATTTTGCTGCTGTTTGGAATATAACAGCAGCTTTTATTTATTAACATATTTCAGGAGGAACAAAAATGAATAATTCAGGAAAAAGCAAGCTACCTTTAATAATGGCAGTAGTGGTAGCGATTGTATTGGTATTGGGCGTTTTCGCAGTATATGAGCCCCTTAAAACATCAATTACACAGAATAAGCAGGAAGATATGTTTATGCGTTTGTCAATGGGTACAGGTACAGTTTCAGATATTGCTGATTTGTCAGGTATGTCAGTTGACGAGCTTATAGCAGCATATGGTGTTGCAGAAGACGGTATCACAGGTGATACCAATAAGAAGGACTTTGAGAATGCTATGACATTTGCAAAGTACTGTGAGTACATGGGTATAACTTATACGGATGACGATTTTGCCGCATATAAGGCAGAGAAAAATCTTGGGGATGACGTAACTGTTGACACAAAGGACCCCGAGGTTAAAACAGGTTTTGCAACATATATGAGTGAGAAGCAGCAGGCAGAAGAGGCTGCGGCTGAAGGTGAAGAGGCTCCCGCAGAGGTTGTAGCTGAATAACAGGAGG
>JAZNVD010000218.1:0-2586 GCA_045592645.1 Candidatus Ornithomonoglobus sp.
ATTATCCTCTCTTACAAGAGCTTCAATCTCTGAATAGTCATTAAACGGGAAGTAGAATTCCAACTTACTCTCATCATAGGGAGTCTCTGTTGCCCCAGGAGCTGTTGTAGGAGCCTCTGTAGGAGCTGTCGTAGGAGCTACTGTTGCTACGGGTTCCTGTCCGATGTATGCGCCCTCGTACATTCTCAGGTTATCGAAGTACTGTACAACGCCTGTTGCAGCATTTGCTGAAACGTATGAACTTGCTACTCTTGTATCTGCCTTAACAGTATTAATCTGCAAGCCTGAAACTGTTAATACAAGCTCGCCGTTTAAGTATGCCTTAAATGAACCGTCAGCAGCGGTTGATGATGTTGCCTTTGTTATTTCAATTGCAAGGTTATGCCACTTGCCTGCCATTGAAGCACCGTCTTCTCTTGACCATTCAGCATCCTGCTTTGTGCCCTTTACATAAGCATCTGCAGTCCACTTACCGTCCTTGTCATAACCAATCTGCATTCTTGTGCCATCACCGTCTGAAGCAGCGTTTGTATAAACAATCATACTCATACCTGCACCGGAGGGGATTGTAGGAATATATACCTGAACCTCTGCAGTAACAGTGTTTGTTGTACCAACATCACCGTTGTAGCCACTTATTCTTACGGGATATGCGCCAGCCTCAGCATTTCTTGTAACCTTAAGAACCTTGTCTGTCTTACCGCCAAGACCGTCAGCTACCTCAAATGTACCGTGCTCTGCATCACCGCCGTATACCTTCAGCATACCTGCTGATGTGTATGAACCTGCAGTCTGGTTATATGTACCGTCATTCATTGTATATGAATAGATAAGCTTTGATGAATCAACAGCGGGAACATCTACCTTACCTGCCGGAACGGGTGTTGCTGTAGGAGCTACTGTAGGAGCCGTTGTAGGAGCTACTGTAGGAGCTGTTGTGGGAGCCGCTGTAGACTCTGCATCAAGAGGTCCGCCTGTATAGAATATTACATTATCCAGATAAACTTCGTGCTTTGTTCCAAGCTCCCCGTTATCTGTTGCTCTCATAACTGAAACTGAATAACCTGTGGGAACATTTGTCCAGCCACTGATATCCATTGTATCAATTTGAACACCATTCAGATACAACTTACAAACGTTTGTCTCTGTATCAACCTCAAGTGCAACTCTTGCCCACTCACCAACGGGCATTGATGTATCAAACGCACCTGCGGGATAGCCGCTGCCTGTCTTAAGACCAATTGTTGAATTGCCGTTTGTTGTGTCAATACCAAAACCAAGAACTGTCTTGCCTGAATTAGGTGCCCAGACAATAAACTCATTCCCTGCGTTTGTATTATAAATATCAAACTGAAGTGTTGCCTTCTTTACAGAACCCTCTGAGTTCCATGCGTAGCCTGCAAACTTCACGCCACCGCTTAGAACACTCCACATTCTGTCAGTTGCTGCCTTTCCGGCATCTGTTCCTGCAACAATTTCACCTGTATTTGTTGTGTTGTCACTTGCAACTAACCAAGGCTCATTATCGTCATCATCGAAGTAATATTCGTTGATAATTCTGTCATCGCCAATTGAGATAGGCGGTAATGTAGGAGCTACTGTAGGTGTGGGAACAGGAACAACTGTTGAACCTGTAACAGTAAATGTATCCTCATAAACTTCATTTACACCACTCTCAACTACGCCAACCTCTGCTGTGTATGTACCGTTTGCAAGAGACAATACGGGCACTTCTCTTGTTGCAGCGTTATCGTCATATTCCACCATACCAACAATTGCTGATGATGCGCCTTCGGGACCTGTAATCTTTATAGTAACATGGTCTTCAGACTCGGGAATATTAATAACTGTAACTGTGCGTGCGTCTGCATCATAAAGTGCCTTCACGCCGGGAGTAACTGCTGCAAAGCATGTGCTCATACTTCCGTCGCAGCTTACTGTTACTTCATATGTACCTGCTGCGATTGTTTCAAGCACGGGAAGAGTCTGTGTTGATGCTACTTCAGCACCTGTATACTCCTCCATTGCAACAATATTTCCAAGTGTGTCTTCAATTGTAATTGTCTGCACATCAACACCTGATGTTGAAATGTCAGAAACTACAATTGCATCATTAGCATTGTCATATTCTGCACGAAGCGCAGGCATAGCATTAACGCCGGGAAGCATTGAAACTGCCATGATAGCCGCTGTCAGAAATGACACTAATCTTTTAGTGGTTTTTCTCATTCCGTTAACCTCTTTTCGTTGTATTTTTGATTAGGCTAAAGTTCATTCCGACATATGTCGGACACATATCTCAACCTATAATAATCACATATTATCATTATAACTGATTGTCCATAAAAAAGCAATAGATTTTTCATTTTTATTTTTCTTTTTCGGTGTTTTTACCAAACTTTTATATGAAAATATAGTAAAAATGACAATTTTAAATTTTTAAAGCAAAAAAGAAGCGGATTTCACCGCTTCTTTTAGTGTTTATTTACATTTATTAACCCGGAAAGTTTAATCCAAAATCAAGAACGGACGCATTACAACCCTCATTCTCGAGGAATGAATCCATAATGTTCCAGAATTCATCAA
>JAZNVD010000219.1:0-4030 GCA_045592645.1 Candidatus Ornithomonoglobus sp.
CATAATTAAAACAAAAAATCTACCCCTAATTTTAAAAAATAAAAAGCGGAGAAGTCCTTTTCTCCGCTAATATTTTAGCTATTATTCTTTGTGTAATTAAGCAGTCCGCCTGCGTAAAGCATTTCCTTCTGTCTGTCCGAGAAATTAACCTCACACTCGAAGTCAAAGCCCTTTGTTACGTTTGTAACTATAATAATGTTTCCGTCAGCTATCTGCTTTGCAACATTTTCTATCTTCAAATCATCCATCTGGTCAATTCTGTCGTAATCAGCCTCATTCTTAAATGTCATGGGAATGATACCTGCATTAATAAGATTTGCCATATGAATACGAGCAAATGACTTTGTGATAACTGCCTTAACGCCAAGATATAAGGGTGCCAATGCAGCGTGTTCACGTGATGAGCCCTGACCGTAGTTTGAGCCACCGATTACAATACTCTTACCCATTTCAAGCGCTCTGTCGTGGAACTTCTCGTCACACACTGCAAAGCAGTATTTTGAAATCTCGGGAATATTTGAACGCAAGGGTAATATTTTAGCACCTGCAGGCATAATGTGGTCTGTTGTAATATTGTCCTCTACCTTCAGGCTTACACCTGCCTCGATAGTTTCAGGCATTGCCTCTGATGTGGGGAACGGCTTAATGTTGGGGCCTCTTAATACCTCAACAGAGTCCATATCTGCCTCATCAACGGGAGGAACTATCATATTATCATTTACAAGGAACTTCTTGGGCATCTTAAATTCCGGCATCTTGCCAAGGGTTCTCGGGTCTGTAAGTACACCTGCAACTGCTGATGCTGCAGCAAGTTCAGGTGATACAAGATAAATCTGACCATCCGCTGTAGCTGAACGTCCCTCAAAGTTACGGTTAAAGGTTCTCAATGAGATACCGCCTGAATTAGGTGACTGTCCCATACCTATACAAGGACCGCAGGCACTCTCCAATACTCTTGCACCTGCTTCTAACATAATTGCCAGTGCACCGTTCTCTGCAAGCATTGACAATACCTGCTTCGAACCCGGAGCAATTGAAAGCTGTACATCAGGATGAACTGTCTTACCCTTCAGAATATGTGCAACCTTCATCATATCCATAAGTGATGAATTTGTACATGAACCGATACAAACCTGGTCAATCTTCATTTCACCAAGCTCTGCCACACTCTTTATATTGTCAGGTGAATGGGGACACGCAAGCATAGGAACAAGCTCACTTAAGTTAATTTCTACTACCTCATCGTACTCTGCATCTGCGTCTGCACAAAGAGGTGTAAATACGTCTGCTCTTCCCTGTGCCTTTAAAAATTCAAGTGTTATTTCATCTGACGGGAATATTGATGTTGTTGCACCAAGCTCTGCACCCATATTGGTGATTGTTGCACGTTCAGGAACTGAAAGTGTCTTTACACCCTCACCGCAGTATTCAATTACTTTACCAACACCGCCTTTAACTGAAAGACGCTTCAGTACCTCAAGAATTACATCCTTTGCTGCTACCCACGGCTGAAGCTTACCTGTAAGCTCAACCTTAACAACCTTGGGACAAGTAATATAATATGTACCGCCGCCCATTGCAACCGCAACGTCCATACCACCTGCACCGATGGCAATCATACCGATCCCTCCGCCTGTAGGTGTATGTGAATCTGAACCGATAAGAGTCTTACCGGGAACACCAAATCTCTCAAGATGTACCTGATGGCAGATACCGTTACCAGGGCGTGAGAAATAAATACCGTGTTTCTTTGCAACCGAACCGATAAAACGGTGGTCATCCATATTCATAAAACCGTTCTGTAATGTGTTATGGTCTATATATGCCACAGAACGTTCTGTCTTTACTCTGGGAACACCCATAGCCTCAAACTCAAGATACGCCATTGTACCTGTTGCGTCCTGTGTTAATGTCTGGTCAATTTTAATACCTATTTCTGTTCCTTTTATCATTTCACCTTCTACAAGATGTGCTGAAAGGATTTTCTCTGTTAATGTTAATCCCATTGTTTTTCCTCCTTTGATTTTGCAATACATTTATTTTACCCTTTTTGCCCCATTTTGTCAATGGAAAAATCACAAATTCTGACTTCATTTCATAATATAGAACACAATTTGTATTAAGGATGATTTATATGATTGTTTTAGCATTTGCTGTTGCCCTTTTTGGCTTTGGTCTATTACTTATCTGCCTATATGCCGACCGTAAAAACAAAGACATTGATACTGTCATCTATTCACCCGTTGACGCAGAAGATGACGAAATTCAGATTCGGGAGCTTTTGTTTTTATATCCACGGGCAGTTATTATTGTTCCTGAATCTCGTGTAAACTCCCTTTTATTTAAAAACAACTCCAGGGTTATAATTCAGTAATACTCTTAAAGGTGTATCCCTGTGCTTTTGCATCTGTTATAATTCTCTCCAGTACCGTAGCATTATCCTGTGATACGGCGTGGAGAAGAATTATTGCACCGTTATGCAAATACGGCATAACAGACCTGTATGCGTAATCTGCGCCCTTCTGGTTATTTACATCCCAGTCCTTATATGCAAAGCTCCACATAACTGTTTTAAATCCCATATCACCCGTAACCGCCAGTGACCTCTCTGAAAACTCTCCCTCGGGGGGACGCATATATTCCATTTTATATCCGTACATTTCCTCGCATTTTTTATTAAGCTCAAACAACTCCTCTTTAATTTTTTCCACACTCTGCTTGGGCAGATTCAAATGATTTACCGTGTGATTTCCCACAGTGTGTCCCTCGTTTATCATTCTTTTAATAAGCTCCTCCTGTCCCTCAAGGTATGGACCTGTTACAAAAAATGCAGCAGGAGTTTCTGTTTTTTTCAGAACATCTAAAATCATTGCAGTAAAGCCGTTTTCATACCCTTCATCAAAGGTCAGGTACAAGCATTTTTCATTGGTATTTCCAAGATAAAACCCATTGTGGGCTTTTAGCATATTTCTTTGTGACGCAGGTATTTCAGGTTCTTCGCCTTTCTTTCTTACAAAGCCCCATCCCATACCTTTGTTATCAAGGCTATCGTAACTCATCTCTGAACTTACCGTAACCTTATCACCGTATCCGCAACCCGTTAACGTACACAAAACAAGGCACAGAGCCAAAAGTCGTTTAATCATAAAAATTCCTCCCCTTATTTTTATTTTTTAAGAAAAAAAGATTGAATTTTGTCGCATATTGTTGTATAATAAAAATATTAAAAAATATAATTTTATTTTGAGGTGAAAATTGTGGCTTTATCGCAAGATTTTGAAGCAAGACGTCGTGAAAGATTAAAAATTCAGCACGCAAAACGTGAAAGAATGCGTAAAATCCGACGCTTAATATTTATATTGGCACTTATTATACTTGTTGTTATTTTAATAAGCAGTATTGTGAAATGTTCAAACAAGCCTGCAACAGAGAATCCTGTCGGAAACACATCTGTCCCCCAGGAAACTGCTGAGCCAAAGGATTATACCTTTGACCCGTCAATTCCCGAGCCAAGAAAGGGTAATAACGACTGGCTTACAGTCCTTAAAAATTCAGGGCAGAAGAAGCACGTATACCTGACATTTGACGAAGGCCCGTCAAAGACAGTTACCCCCATGATTCTTGATGTTCTTCGACGTTACAATGTAAAGGCTACATTCTTTATGACAGGTGAAGAAATCGAGGAATATCCCTATCTTTGTACAAGAGCAATGGAAGAAGGACATCTTGTTCTCCCCCTTTCAATGACAGGTGACCCCGATACATTGTATGCTGACAAAACCACATTTATTGATGAAGTAGAAAAAACTTATTCACTTATAGTTGAAAATTCACCGTCAACAAAGAAACCAATTAAGCTATACCGTTTCCCCGGCGGCGGATATGAAAACACAAATTACGGTCTTGAGAAGCAGTTATACAAGGATGTTCTTGCAGAAGAGGGATATTATTTCTGTGACTGGAACACAACCATAGGTGATACAAATTCATCAAGAACTGCAGAACAGCTATTGAATTTCTTTACAAGCAG
>JAZNVD010000220.1:0-10361 GCA_045592645.1 Candidatus Ornithomonoglobus sp.
GATATGGACGGAACAATTTATCTTGATAATGACCTTTTTGAGGGAACTGTTGATTTTTTAAACTACGTTAAGGAAATTGGCGGAAGATATATATTCCTTACAAACAATTCTTCAAAAAGTGTTACAAAGTACATAGAAAAACTGGCAAGTCTGGGAATAAAGTCCACAGCAGAGGATTTTCTGACTTCTACCAACTCAACCGTTGCATATCTTAAAACAAAGAGCCATAAAAAAATATATGCCCTTGGTACAGAATCCTTCCGTCAGCAATTAGCTGATGCAGGATTTAATATTACGGCAGAGCTTGAGGACGATATAGATTGTCTTTGTATGGGATTTGACACGGAGCTTACATTTAAAAAGCTTGAGGATGCGTGCATACTTTTAGGAAGAGGTATTGATTATATCGCCACCAACCCCGACTGGGTATGCCCTACCTGGTACGGTTTTGTACCCGACTGCGGTTCTATTGCCCAGGCACTTTTTAATGCAACAAAGAGAATGCCCAAGTTTATCGGCAAGCCCGAGCCTCATATGGCACTTTCTGCAATGGAAATAACGGGCTTTACACCTGAAGAAACTGTGCTTATAGGTGACAGACTTTATACCGATATTGCCTGCGGTGTCAATGCCGGCATAAGCACAATCTTTGTCTTAAGCGGTGAGGGCACAATGGATGACCTTGATAAAAGTGACGTAAAGCCTGAATTTGTAAGACAGAATATTAAAGATATTTACGAGGAGTTAATAGGATGAATATAACTGATTTATTAAAACCCGTTAACTGTGCGTGCGGAATGACCCACACCTGCGACATAAAAAATGTTATAATAAAAGCAAATGCCATTAATGAAATCCCACTTACAACTGCTGATTATAACCGTATACTAATAGTTGCTGACCGTAACACCTACGCCACCTGCGGTGACAAGGTTGTTGAGTTAATCAATGATAAAATCGAAAAGGTTTTTGTCTTTGACACAGAGGATATTCTTGTTCCTGACGAGAAAGCAGTAGCGGAATTCAAGTCCCATATAACAGAGGACACTGACCTTATTGTTGGTATAGGCTCGGGTGTTATTCAGGACTTATGTAAGTATGTCAGTATGCTTGCAGGACTTAAATATCACATTATTGCAACCGCCCCCTCAATGGACGGCTACGCTTCAAAGGGTGCGGCAATGATTATGGGTAATATGAAGATTACCTACAATGCACGTGTGCCCGAGGTTATTATTGCAGATACAAAAATACTTAAAAACGCACCAATGGATATGATAAAATCAGGCTACGGTGATATTCTTGGTAAATTCTCCTGTCTTAACGACTGGAAATTAAGCCACGTGGTAAATGATGAATATCTATGCCCCTATGTTTATGACCTTACATATGATATGCTGATGAAAACAAAGGATATAGGTGCAAAGCTCCTTGACCGTGACGAAGAAGCAATAAAGACACTTATGGAGGCACTTGTAGGTGTTGGTATTGCAATGGCATATGCAGGCAATTCACGTCCTGCTTCAGGTAGTGAGCATCACCTTTCACACTTCTTTGAGGTTGTGGGAATTATGCGTAATGAGCCTTATTTTATGCACGGCACAGATGTTGCATATTCTGCAGTTTATACACAGAGAATGCGTGAGGAGTTACTTAAGATAACATCCCCCACAGAAGCAACACCCTTTGACCCGACAGAATGGACACAGAATATCCGTAAACATTATGACAGTGCTGCAGACGGCGTTATTGAGCTTCAGGATAAGCTTGGCTGGTATAATAAAGACTATATTTCCATATATAAAAGTAAGTGGAATGAAATTTGTGAGGTACTAAAGGACACACCATCATCGGATGAGCTTATTGATTACCTTAAAACGGTTGACCTTGATATTAGTGAGTTTGATGCTCTTTACGGAGAGGATAAAATCAACACCGCACTGTTCTTTGCCAAGGACCTGAAGGACAGATATACAGTGCTTTGGTTATATTACGCTTTGTTTTATAAAGACGAAACCCGAACCATTGTAGTATAATTAGGAATTATATATTTAAGAAAGAAGGTATTTACGTTGTTGGAATTACAGGATTTTGAATACATCCTGAGGGTTCTTTTAGCAGGCATATGTGGTATGCTTGTAGGAATTGAAAGAAAAAACCGTGCCAAAGAGGCAGGATTAAGAACACACTTCATTGTTGCCTGCGGTGCGGCACTTATGATGGTAATATCAAAGTACGCATTCTTTGATGTGATACAGGACGGAATGTTCGGCAATGTCGAGGTACGTCTCGACCCCTCACGAGTAGCATCAACCATTGCATCAGGAATTGGTTTTCTTGGTGCAGGTATGATATTTGTACATAAAAACACCATAACAGGTCTTACAACCGCGGCAGGCATCTGGGCAACGTCAGGTATCGGTATGGCAATCGGTGCAGGTATGTATCTGCTTGGCATCAGCTCAACCTTTATAATTCTTGTTGCACAGCTTATCCTTCATATGAATCTTGAAAGATTCAAGCGCACCAAGCTTAAAAGACTCAGTGTCAAAGCAGTTGCCGAGGAGGGGTATCAGAAATACCTTACAAATGCTCTGGCAGAGCTTAAGGTACATATTCAAAGCACCTCTGTTGAGCTTACAGACGACGAGGGCAACCGTAATTACGTATTTATCCTTGAAGTTCCCAACCATTTACCCGAGGATGATATCATATCCCTTGCAAAATACAAGTGCAGTATTAAGCCTGTAAACTAAAAGTTGCTTGACATCACAGTCAAGCTGTGGTATTATTGGTAGGAATTTTATTTTTACAACAGAGGAGAAACAAATTATGTTAGAAATTTTTACAAACTGGGTTGCAACAGAAAGTGCGGCTAAAGGCGTAAGTGAGATGATTTTTCTTTCAAGCCAGGCGGCAAGCACATTGCTTCTTATTATTGCAGTAGTATCAATGCAGTTCAAGAATATGAAGCCCATTCTTATAAGCCAGTGCATTACAAACGGTCTTGCGGCTCTATCAATGGCACTTATGGGCGGACTTTCAGGTGCAACAACCTGCTTTGTGGCGATTGCTCACACATTGTATATTTATATGTATCGTTCAAAGGACAAAGAGCCACCCATTGCAAGCACAATCATTGCACTTGTTATTTACATAGCCTGTGCCGTTGCATCATACACAAAGCCCATTGACCTTCTTATAATACCTGCGTCAATAACATTCATTTTGAGTATTATACAGAAAAGACCGTCAGTTTACAGAATTATAATTTTTGCAAACTCGCTGTTGTATGCAATCTACAACCTGGCACTTGGCGTATACCCGTCAGTTCTTACATACATAATAATGATGGTATCAAACATTATAGCAATGATAAGACATGACCGCGAGGACTGGAAGAACATATTCAATAGAAAATAAAAGAAAAGTGTGTTGCCGCTGCAACACACTTTTTTGATTTACAAAACGCACCCGCCGACGTACGTTGGTACTTCAAGCGGTGAAATCGAGGCGTAATAAAAGGTCGCAAAATTGCGACCTTTTTATGTACCCTTTAAAATAACGCGGTAATTTTAGCTCAGAACGGACGAAGCGAAGGAAAACTTGTTTTCCCTTGCCCGAAGGCGTACGTTGGTACGTCGAGGGGTGAGTTTCGTTCGTTGTGGGCAAAATTAACCGTTATTTTTTTATTCTGCGTATTTGTCCTCTTTACTCCATGCGTAGAACTTTCTGATGTCCTCGCCTACCTTCTCAAGCTCATGCTCTGCCTTAAGCTGACGAGTTGCAATGAAGTGTGCACGGCCGTTGTTGTTCTCGGCAATCCACTTTGAAGCAAATGTACCGTCCTGAATTTCCTCAAGAACCTTCTTCATTTCCTTCTTTGTCTCATCTGTTACAAGACGCTTACCTGTCTCGTAATCACCGAACTCGGCTGTGTCTGAAATTGAATATCTCATCTTTGAGAAACCGCCTGCGTAGATAAGGTCTACGATAAGCTTCATCTCGTGGATACACTCGAAGTATGCGTTTCTGGGGTCGTAACCAGCCTCAACAAGTGTCTCAAAACCTGCCTGCATAAGAGCTGTAACACCGCCGCAAAGAACTGCCTGCTCACCGAACAAGTCTGTCTCTGTCTCGCACTGGAATGTTGTTTCAAGGATAGCTGCTCTTGCACCACCGATACCTGCACCGTATGCAAGTGCCATATCAAGTGCTCTGCCTGTTGCGTCCTGCTCGATAGCTACAAGACAGGGAACGCCCTTACCCTCTTCGTACTCTGAACGTACTGTATGACCGGGACCCTTGGGTGCGATCATTGCAACGTCAACTGTTGCAGGGGGAACGATCTGCTTGAAGTGAATGTTGAAGCCGTGAGCAAACATAAGCATATTGCCTTCCTCAAGGTTAGGCTCAATGTCGTTCTTGTAGATGCTTGCCTGCTTCTCATCGGGTGTAAGAATCATAATAATGTCAGCCTTCTTTGCAGCCTCTGCTGTCTCGTATACGGGGATACCGTATGCTTCAGCCTTTGCAGCACTCTTTGAACCCTTGCGAAGACCTACGATAACATCGATACCGCTGTCCTTAAGGTTCTTAGCATGTGCATGACCCTGTGAACCGTAGCCAATGATTGCTACTGTCTTACCGTTTAGTAACTGCATGTTGCAATCGCTTTCATAGAAAACTCTTGCCTCGCGTCCTAATGATTTTGCCATTTTTATTACCTCTTTCCTTAATAAATACGTATTTATTAAAAACACTTTACCCGTCGGGCTCAAGTATTTTTGTCTGTTGTTATTTGTCAAGCTTAAGTGTGCTTGCACCACGTTCAAGAGCAGTCATACCTGTTCTTGCAATTTCCTCAATACCGTAGGGCTCAACCATATTGATAAATGCGTTAAGCTTCTGGTCGGAGCCTGTAACTTCAGCAGTTATTGTTGAGGGAGAAATATCAATGATATTGGCACGGAATACGTTTGCCACCTCAATAATTTCACCGCGGTTCTTTGTACTTGTCTTGATTTTTACAAGAACAATGCCACGCTTAACCATTTCATCGTCCTTTAAGGTCTTGATTTTAATGACCTCCATAATCTTTGACAACTGCTTTGACACCTGCTCAACCATATAAGCATCACCCTTTACCTCAATGGTAATTCGTGAAATCTGCTCATCAGATGTGGGACCAACCGACAATGAATGGATATTAAAGCCACGGCGTGTAAACAAACCGACAACTCTTGAAAGAACACCTGCACTGTTCTCAACAAGGACTGATAATGTATACTTTTCCATACTTACGCCTCCTTCTTGGTCATTGTGTTCTCATTAAGAGCATTACCTGTAGGCTCAAAGGGTGAAACGTTTACTACAAGCAAATAGCTTTCCTTATCGGCAAGCATTTCCTTAATCGCGCGGTCAACATCGGAGTTTTCCGTAACAACGCCACTCTTTATTCCATAAGCATCAACAAGCTTACAGAAATCAGGTCCGCCTGTAATATCAACCATCTGATAATTTGACTTATAAAGCAGATACTGATGCTCGTGCACCATACCCAGACGGTCGTTCTGGAACAATACCATCTTAACGGGAATATTATACTGCTTCATTGTACCAAGCTCGGGCAGATCCATCTGGAAGCTACCGTCACCCATTACTGCAATAACAGGTTTTTCACTCTGACCGCGTGACGCACCAATAGCTGCGGGCAGGCCGTAACCCATAGTGCCGAAGCCGCCTGATGTTAAGAAACTTTCAGGCTTCTTAATGGTGAAATAGTTAGCACTCCATAGCTGATTCTGTCCAACCTCTGTTGTAAGATATACATCTGAAGCTGTAATCTCTGACAATCTCTGCAGGAAGTATCTGGGGTTAACGAAACCGTTGTCCTCGTGTCTTACGGGAGGCTCTGTTTCCACCCTTAAGTCGTCTGCTTCCTTCTTCCACTCTGCGTTTACAGTGAATTTTCCAATTGTCTTTATAAGCTGTTCTGTTACATCCTTAATATCGCCAACAACGGGAATATAAGGCTGGATATTCTTGCCTATCTCCGCAGGGTCAATATCAATGTGAACAAGCTTGTTTGCTTTTTCAAGTCCCTCTGTGTTTGCAACAGTTCTGTCACCTAAACGTGTACCCATTGCAATTACAAGGTCTGAACGGTTCATCATAATATTTGCACAACGTCTTCCGTGAGAACCAATCATACCGTAGAACATATCATCGTCCGTGGGAATTACACCAAGTCCCATCATTGTTGAAACAACGGGGATACCTGTCATTTTTACAAACTCACGTACCTCGTTGGTTGCGTCTGATAATGTAATACCGCCGCCTGCTAAAAGCACGGGCTTTTTAGCCTTTTTAAGTGCTTCGCAAACCTTCTTTATCTGTGATTCATTAGCCTTGCCGGGCAATTTATAGCCACGCAAGTTAATGTCAAGATTGCTTTCATCCTCGCACACCTCTTTGAGTGCGTCCATAGGGAAATCTATAAGTACGGGGCCCGGTCTGCCTGTTGTGGCAATATGGAAAGCCTCGTTTACAATTCTTGGTATGTCTGCCACCTCTGTCACAAGATAACTGTGCTTTGTAAAGGGCAGTGTTGCACCTATTATATCTACCTCCTGAAAAGCGTCCTTACCAATCAGTTCACGCTTAACCTGGCCTGTAATCGCTACCATAGGAATGGAGTCCATATATGCCGTTGCGATAGCCGTAATCAGGTTTGTTGCACCCGGGCCTGATGTTGCGGTACAAACGCCTGCAACACGGTTAACTCTCGCGTAACCTGATGCCATATGTGCTGCACCCTGCTCGTTTCTTGACAATACATACTCAATGCTTGATTTTGAAATACTGTCAATAAAAGGTGCATTTGCGGCACCGGGGTAACCGAAAATAACCTTAACGCCATTGGCTTCCAATGCTTTAACTGCTAAATCTGCGCCATTCATAGCCAAGCTTCATTCCTCCTTTTTCTACAAAATCCAATTTTCCTATTATTTTATCAATAAAATGGCTAAATGTCAACACTTTTTAGACCATTTCTTATTTTTTCTTTCTTGCTGCTTCCTTGGCTCTTAAGTCCGTCTGCAGAATACGTTTACGCATACGCAAAGTAGTGGGCGTAACCTCTAAAAGTTCGTCCTCGGCAATAAAGTCAAGGCACTCTTCAAGGGTCATTTGTCTCGGTGGCACAAGCTTCAACGCATCATCGGAGCCTGACGCACGGGTATTGGTTACGTGCTTCTTTTTGCACACATTAACCGTAATGTCCTCATTTCGTGAGCACTCACCCACTATCATACCCTCATATACCTTTACATTGGGACCGATAAAGAGTGTTCCGCGTTCCTGTGCATTAAACAAGCCATAGGTGATACTCTCACCGTTCTCCCACGCAACAAGAGTTCCGCGGTTTCTCGGTGCAAAGTCACCCTTGTAGGGCTCGTAACACTCCAAAATACTGTTAACTATTGCCGTTCCCTTGGTTGCAGTCATTATCTCGCTTCTGAAGCCGATAAGACCTCGTGAGGGAATTAAAAATTCCATTCTTGTATAATTCTGTGCCGTGGGACTCATATTGGTCATTGTACCCATACGGTTTACAACCTGGTCCATTACAGCACCCGTGTAATCTGACGGTACATCAACAGTCAGGCTCTCAATAGGCTCACACTTGACTCCGTCAATTTCTTTAAAAATAACAACGGGGTTTGATACCTGAAACTCATACCCTTCACGACGCATATTTTCAATAAGCACCGACAAGTGAAGTTCACCTCTGCCGGATACGGTAAAGGCTTCAGTTGTGTCCGTGTCCTCCACACGTAGACTTACGTTGGAGTCAAGCTCACGGTAAAGTCTTGCACGAAGATGACGTGATGTAACAAACTTACCGTCCTGACCTGCAAAGGGACTGTCGTTTACGCTGAAGGTCATAGACAACACGGGGTCATCAATCTTTACAAAAGGCAACGCCTCCACGCAGTTGGGGTCGCATATGGTCTCGCCTATGTTAATGTCAGTAATACCTGAAATTGCAACCACATCACCGGCACCAACCTCATCGGAAACGGCTTTGCCAAGTCCCTCGAAAGTGTAAAGCTTAACTGCTTTTGCGTGTCCCGTCTTACCGTCTGCACGACAAATGGCAAGAGGCATATTGGTTGTGATTTTTCCGCGTTCAATCTTACCCACGGCAATTCTGCCTGTATAATCGTCATAATCAATGTTTGATACAAGCATCTGGAATGGACCGTCGTCCTCGCACTGGGGGCAAGGAATTTCACGGACAATAAGCTCGAACAGCTCCTTTAGGTCCTCCGACGGGTTTTCAGGATCATATTCTGCCGTCGCCCAGCCGTCACGGCCTGATGCAAATATAACGGGAGTGTCTAACTGCTCCTCTGTAGCACCAAGGTCAATGAACAGCTCCAGAACCTCGTCGACAACCTCATAGGGTCGTGCATTTGGGCGGTCAACCTTATTGACAACAATAATAGGTTGCAAGTCCAGTGCCAGTGCCTTTGACAAAACAAATCGTGTCTGTGGCATACACCCCTCAAATGCGTCAACAAGAAGCAGAACTCCGTCAACCATTTCAAGGCCGCGTTCCACCTCACCGCCAAAATCGGCGTGTCCGGGTGTATCAATAATATTAATTTTTGTATCTTTATACTGTAATGAGGTATTTTTTGCAAGAATGGTAATTCCACGTTCACGTTCAATGTCGTTACTGTCCATTACCCTCTCGTCTACCGCCTCATTCTCGCGGAATGTACCGCTTTGTGCCAACATTGCGTCAACCAGTGTGGTTTTACCGTGGTCAACGTGGGCAATAATGGCAATATTTCTTATGTTTTCTCTTTTTGTCATTTAATTGTTTTGTCCTTCCCGGTGTGTATGTTTATATAAACGAAACTACGGCTCCTGCAACAAATGTAACAAGCATTATTCCTGCAATTGCAAGGCACATTACTCTTACTACGTTCTTATTCATCTTATCTTCTCTCCTGTCTTATCTGATACTCGTAAAATTACCGTTGCCGCCTGGGCACGGGTTGCAGTGTCTTTCGGATTAAACATATTGTCGTCCATTCCGTCCATAAACCCGTTAGCAACGGCATGGGTAATTGAAACCAATGCCCAGTCGCTAATCTCCGCCCCGTCCGCAAAGCCTTTGACCTTTGATGTGTCTTCCTTTTTATTGGTTAAAATTGTTCTTGTAAACTGATAAACGTACTGTGTAAGTACCGCCATCTCCTCACGGTTGATCGACAAATTACCGTTAAATGCACCCTGGTAAACCACCTTGCTGTCTGTTGCAGTGCCGTTCTCGTCAACAGTATACTGCACACTTTCCTTGTATCCCGTAATCATAGCACTGGGGATAACCCCGTTATCCAGTGCACTCTGAAGATATGGTGCATACCACTCACCGACTCCCGCGTCAAGACACTCACCGTTGCGTGGTGTAGCCGTCTTCATTCCCGTTGCTTCCATTATCATCTTAAGATACTGTGCACGGGTAACCTGTCCGTCAGGGACAAAGGTTGTATCAGTTACACCGTTTACCACACCTTTATTAGCAAGTTTTGTTATGTATCCTTCTGCCCAGTGACCCGCAATATCGGAAAAGGGCAACTGTGCAAAAGCAACCGATGCGGAAACCATAACTCCCGCCAATACCATTACAAATGTTCTTTTTACCATATTTATCACCTTTATTTCTTTCTTAAATCTCTAAAAAACTCTTTTATAATCTCTTTGCATTCTCTCTCCAGTACTCCGCCTGTAACGGGAACTTTAAAATTGCACAGATTCATATCCAGCAAATTCAGTTTCGTTCCGCAACAACCTGACTTTTCATCAGGCGCACCGAACCAGACGTGTTCAATGCGTGAATTTAAAATTGCACCTGCACACATAGGGCACGGCTCAAGGGTGACATACATTTCACACCCAGGCAACCGCCAACCGCCAAGCTTTTTACAGGCACGGTCAATTGCAATCATTTCTGCGTGAACAATTGCATTCTTCTTGCTTTCCCGTTTATTGTATCCACGGGAAATAATCTCCCCGTCACGAACAATAACGGCACCCACAGGCATTTCACCTATGTCCCTTGCCTTCTTTGCCTGACGCAAAGCTTCTCGCATAAATTCTTCTTCCATAGAAATACTCCATAAAGCAGATTTATTCACCCAACTCTAAAACGATTAGAAACAAGTAGATTGTGTCGTTGCGACTCGACGGCGTATGCTTATACTCCGAGAGGCGCAACGGCATAAGATACGCCGTTTATCACCGTTTTAGGAACGATAATCTCCGTTAATTTTAACATAATCATA
>JAZNVD010000221.1:0-9644 GCA_045592645.1 Candidatus Ornithomonoglobus sp.
ACCTTTTTTATAGTGTCCGCCAAAATATTTGGGGAACAACATTCTTCCGCCACTGCCCCAGGATGACTTGGGTGCACATACGCCACGACCGTTGGGGAAACGGAACTGACCTCCGTGCATATGGCCTGATAAAATCAGGTCAAAGTTCTTTTCCAAAAGTATATCCATATGGTTTGCACGATGGAAAAGACAAATATGGTAGTTGTTTGTTTCGGGTAAATGTCCCATAGAGTTTCTTATATTTCTTGTTATGGTGGGATTGACCTCGGAGAATGGGTCAGCAATTCCGCTTATGGTAATTGTGTCGCCGTTGCGTTCCCATAGAATTGAAATATCGTCAAGGGACACAGCTCCTGTATTTTTTAATGCTTCACAGTATTCCGAGTAATCGGGTCTGCGTACATCGTGGTTGCCTGAAACATAGTAAACGGGTGCAATTTCCTTCAGCCGTGTAAGAATGTGAACAACGGGAAGATAAGTTCCACGGTCATGGGCAAGGTCGCCCGTGATTGCTATAATATCGGGTGCTTCGCCACGGATTTCATCATAAAGCCCAGGGACGGTTGATGCGTGCAGGTCTGAAATGTGGACGATTTTAAACCCGCGAAATCCGTCTGGTATTTTATCTGATGTTATGGAATAACGTGTTGTTTCTAATCTGTCATCAAGCCCTTTTGCAATAAGCAATGCTCCGCCCAATAATGCCGAGCCTTTAAGTATTCGGGAAAATCTCATATTACCCCTCCATTTATCTCTATATAAATAGTATACCACTTTTATATAATAAATACAATTATTTTTTCGTCTTTTACTTGAAAAACACAAGAAAAAATGGTAGAATAAAATTAGATTTGTATATATTTTTTTTATGGAGAAAAGAGATTTATGGCAACAGATATTATAACCCGCGAGGAGTGGGCAAAGTCGGAGAAATACATAGAGCTCATAAAAGAGGACAATCTGCAATTTGAAAAAGCCAACGGAAGACCAAGGCTTGCTCATACTGAAACCTATGGCTGTCAGCAGAATGTCAATGATACGGAGAGAATAAGAGGAATGTTGTCCATGGCAGGGTTTGAGTTTACAGATAATCCCAGGGAAGCGGACCTTATAATCTATAATACCTGTGCGGTACGCGAAAACGCAGAGCAAAGGGTTTTTGGCAGACTTGGAATATTAAAGAACATAAAAGAGCACAATCCTGATTTAATTATCGGTGTTTGCGGTTGTATGGTGCAACAGCCCCATATAACAGAAAAAATCAAAAAGGTACACTCCCACGTTGATTTGATATTTGGTACTCACCGTGTATGGTGTATGCCTGAACTTTTATTCCGTGCCATGACGGGAGATGAAAGAGTTGTTGATATAACAGATTCCGACGGTGCAATATGTGAGCATACCCCTATTCTCCGTGATAAGACGGATAAGGCGTGGGTATCGGTTATGTACGGATGTAATAACTTCTGCACATACTGTATTGTTCCATATGTAAGAGGCAGAGAAAGAAGCCGTAAGCCTGAGGATATAATTGATGAAATAAAGGGACTTATAGCAAAAGGTACAACGGAGATTTCACTCCTTGGTCAGAATGTAAATTCCTACGGTAAGGACCTGGGTGGTGAGGTGGATTTTGCAGACCTTCTAAAAATGATAAATGACATTCCCGGTGTACGCCGTATACGGTTTATGACATCACATCCAAAGGATATATCAGATAAGCTTATTTACACAATGCGTGACTGCGAAAAGGTGTGCAAGCACCTGCATCTGCCTTTGCAGAGTGGCTCGGATAAAATCCTCAAGGATATGAACCGCCATTACACAAAGGCACAGTATAAAGAAATTGTGGACAAGCTAAAGGGCGAGATACCCGATATTGTTATTACATCTGATATAATCGTGGGATTTCCCACGGAAACAACAGAAGATTTTCTGGAAACTGTTGAGATGTTAAAGTATGTACGGTATGACAGTATTTTCTCGTTCATTTATTCAAAGCGTGAGGGAACGCCTGCGGCAAAAATGGATTTTGTACTTACCGATAAAGAAATTCACAAGAATTTCGATAAGCTGCTTGAGGTACAGAACAATATTTGCTATGAGAAAAATCTTGAATATAAGGATAAGATAGTAGAGGTATTGGTTGACGGTGTAAGCCACACCGACGATACAATCTTAAGCGGTCGTACAGACGGTGGTAAGCTTGTAAACTTCAAGGGCGACAAGAGCCTTGAGGGACGGTATGTAAAGGTTAAGATAACTAACCCAAAACAATTTAGTTTAGAAGGAGAAATAGTAGAATGACTATATTTGAAAAAACACGTGAATTGGGACAGATGATTCAGGACAGCGAGGAAATGAAAGCATATAAAGAAGCCGAGGAGGTACAGAAAAATGACGAGGCAACACAGGAGGCAATGGCGGAATTTAATCTTAACCGCTTAAATCTTGCCCGTGATATGCAGAACGGTAAAATCAGCCGTGAGGATGCTATTGAGGCAAATAACAAGGCGTTTGAGGAGCTTTGCGTAAAAGCACCTCTTATCCGTGATTACGTGGATAAGAAGGAGACTTTTGACAAAATGGTAAATCAGATTAATACAATAATTAATTTTTATATTACAGGTTCAACGGGTGACTGCACACACGATTGCAGTACCTGTGGAGGTTGTCACTGATTCGGGGGAAAATAAATGGCTGGAAAATTATCTCCTATGATGGAGCATTATTTAAAAGTAAAAGAAGAATATAAAGACTGCGTTGTGTTTTACCGTCTTGGTGATTTCTACGAGATGTTCTTTGACGATGCAGTGACGGTATCCCGTGAGCTTGAACTGACACTTACGGGCCGTGACTGCGGTCTTGAGGAACGTGCACCAATGTGTGGCGTTCCGTTCCACAGTGCCGACGTTTATATTTCACGTCTTATTGCATTGGGATATAAGGTTGCAATATGTGAGCAGGTGGAGGATCCTAAAGAGGCAAAGGGAATGGTAGAGCGTGCCGTAGTAAGGATTATTACTCCCGGCACAACCGTAAGTGAGGCAATTCTTGACGAAGGCAGTAATAACTATCTTGTAACTCTTAGCTATGACGGCAAGAATATGGGGTTGTGTGCTGCTGACACATCAACGGGAGAGGTTCTTGCAACAGAGTTTTCAAACAGTCATTCTGTTATTGATGAGCTTGCAAGCTATTCCCCCAAGGAGATTGTTGTAAATGCAGATTTTCCCGAAAAGCTACGCCGTGAGATAGAATTGAATATCCGCGTAAAATGTACGGTAAAAGAAGATGTCTTTGCAGATAACTCTGCCCAAATCATAGAGACCCAGTTTGGCAAGAATATGGACCAGCTTGAAATTATAACAAAGGTTCAGTGTCAAAGGGCAATTGCGGCGGCTCTTAACTATATCCGCTATGCGAGAAAATGTGAGATTAAGTACATAAATAAAATCACAATCTACCGTGCGGATAATTATGTTGAGCTTGATTATGCAACACGCCGTAATCTTGAAATTACAGAGATTATGCGTGATAAGAGTAAGATAGGCTCACTTTTCTGGGTGCTTGACAAAACCCGTACATCTATGGGCAGACGAAGACTTAAGCGTTGGATAGAAAGACCTTTAAGAGACAGTAAAGACATCAATCTGCGTCTTTTATCAGTGCGTGAGCTTGTAGATGATGTTATGGTACGTGATGATGCCCGTGAGGCATTGTCAAAGACTTATGATATTTCGAGAATCATAAGTCGAATTGCACTTCATACAGTGACGCCAAAGGATATGGTATCCCTAAAGCAGACTCTTAAACAGTTACCGCAGCTTCAGTATATATTATCGGGACTTAAGACACCGCTATTTAAGGCAATGTATAAAAGACTTGATATTCTTGAGGATGTCCGTGAACTGATTGAGGCGGCTATTGACGAGGAAAATGCAACGGCAATTGTCCGTGACGGCGGAATGATTAAGGACGGCTTCAATGACGAGGTAGACCGCTTGAGGAATGCCAAGGTCAGCGGCAATCAATGGATAGATGAGCTCCTTGAAGAGGAACGGGAGAGAACGGGTATAACAAAGCTTAAGAAAGGCTATAACAGAGTTTTCGGATACTATCTTGAGGTTACCAATTCATATAAGGAATTAGTGCCCGAGGACTGGATAAGAAAGCAGACTCTGACTAATGCAGAGCGTTACATAACGCCAAAGCTAAAAGAAATAGAAAACACAGTGCTTGGTGCTGACGAGAGATTAAAGGCACTTGAGATTGAGTTGTTTAATGCTTTAAGAGACACATTGGAGGGTGAGCTTGAGAGACTTAAGTCTGCGGCAGAGATTATTTCTGTTACGGATGTTCTGGCATCTCTTGCAACAGTTGCCCACAGGAATAATTATGTAATGCCCGAAATTTCCGATGATAAGGTTATTGACATTAAAGAGGGCAGACACCCCGTTGTAGAGCTTCTTTCAAGAGATAACATATTTGTGCCCAATGACACCTATCTTGACACGGATGACAGCAGGCTTATGATACTTACGGGACCTAATATGGCAGGTAAGTCAACATATATGCGACAGACTGCCGTAATAACCCTTATGGCACAGATAGGAAGTTTTGTTCCTGCAAAGTATGCACGAATTGGTGTTGTTGACAGAATATTTACCCGTGTTGGTGCAAGTGATGATATTGCATCAGGTCAAAGTACATTTATGCTTGAAATGACAGAGGTTACAAACATTTTAAAGCACGCTACAAACAGGTCGTTGATTATACTTGACGAAATAGGCAGAGGCACAAGCACCTTTGACGGACTGTCAATTGCCTGGGCAGTAGCCGAATATATTAATGATAAAAAGATAATCGGTGCAAAGACAATGTTTGCAACTCATTATCACGAGATGACACAGCTTGAGGGTAAGCTTCCTGGTGTGAGAAATTACCGTGTTGCCGTCAACAAAGAGGGAGATGAGATAACCTTCCTTCGCCGTATTGTACGCGGTGGTGCGGATGAGAGCTACGGTATTGAGGTTGCGGCATTGGCAGGTGTGCCAAAGGCGGTAATTGTCCGTGCCAAGGAAATATTGAATTCAATTGCCGACGGTGAGGAAATTACCTTGCAGGAGGCACAGGCAAGAGAAACCGTTTTATCTCCGCAGATGGGACTTGATGATTTGGAGAGTCTTGAAATTATAAAAGAGCTTCAGACAATGGACGTTACCACTATGAACGCCATTGATGCCATGAATAAGCTCTATAAGCTATCCCAGAGGGCTAAAGAAATATAAGAGGTAAAAACTATGGGTAAGATACATATCCTTGATAAATCAGTTTCCAATATGATTGCAGCAGGTGAGGTTGTTGAACGTCCTCTTTCCATTGTAAAGGAGCTGATTGAAAACAGCATCGATGCAGGGGCAACCACTATAACAGTAACTATTGCTGACGGTGGTATATCCCTTATTCGTGTTGCTGATAACGGTTCGGGAATGAGTGAGGAGGATGCACAAATTTGCTTCCTTCGTCATGCTACAAGCAAAATCAAGACGGGTGAAGATCTGGACGCTATATTCACTCTTGGTTTTCGTGGTGAAGCATTATCATCAATCGGTGCTGTGTCAAAGGCGAAAATCTACACAAAACGTCCTGAAGATACGGACGGTGTATGTGTAACCTGTGAGGGCGGAAAAATTGTATCCTCCAAAGATATGGGTACGCCTAACGGTACAATTGTTGAAGTCAGGGATTTGTTCTTTAATACTCCTGCAAGAAAGAAATTCTTGAAAAAACCGCAGGTTGAGGGTGCATACGTGGGAGACATAATTGAAAGATATACCCTGTCTTATCCCCAGATATCCTTTAAGTTTATCCGTGACGGCAAGGAGATTGTTTTCTCATCCGGTGATAACCGTCTTAAAAATGCCGTTTATGCTGTTTATGGCAAAGATTATGCAACAAAGCTTATAGATGTTGATTATACCCTTGACGACGTACACATAACGGGTGTTATAGGCCCCGGCACTGTAAGCCGTCCTAATCGTAATTATGAGTCATTCTTTGTAAACCGCAGATATATAAAGAGTGCTCTTATATGCCGTGCCGTTGAGGAGGCATATAAGAACCAGGTTATGATAGGCAAGTTTCCTATGGCGGTTTTAAATATTGAAATTGAGCCTCACAAAGTGGATATAAATGTTCATCCCACAAAGCTTGAATGTAAGTTTTCAAACGATGAGCTGATATATAAAGCAGTATATACGGCAGTGCGTGATGCTCTTTATAAAATTCCCAATGTTCCCACCATTGAACGTGATACTAAGAAGGAAACAAAGCTATCCCTTGAGAACTTTAAAAACTTTGGAGGAGAACAGGGAAGAATACAGTGGCAGACGGAAGAAAAGCCTGAAAATAAGATTTCAGAGCAACCAAAGGTAACAGAAGTAAAAAATGATTATATAAAGGCAGAGGCTACTTACAGGAGAGAGACACCCGTGCCTGCTCCCCTTCAGGAAAAGCAGAAGGAAGCACTTGAGAAGCATAAACCTTTTGAGAAGCCTGCTGTAAGTCCTGATTTAGCGGATGTTCCCCAGTATTTCCACATTGTTCCCGTTGATGTTTATCATAAGCCCTACGAGGAAATGACAGAACGGGAGCAGATAGAGTGGGACCGCAAGAAAAGACGGTATTTTAATGCTGACGGAACCCCGAATGCGAAATATATCAATCTATACTGTGATGTATATAAGGATATTGCAAGAAAGCTCGAAGAGGCAAGGCTCTTTAACCGTCCTGTAAAGCTTATGGGTTATAATGAGGATATGGCATTTCGTTCGGATGAATACAAATGCTTTGTTCACTGTGTCCATGCTATTGCGGATGAAACAGGATATGCAATGTCACCAAAATCCCACGCAGAGCTTATAAAAGCAAGAACAAAGGCTATGGAGCAGATGAATGTCTTTGTTGTCTATGACGGCGATAATGTAAAGGATAACAATCCTTTTGAGGGTGATGACTTTAAGGTTGTAGGTCAGTTGTTTAACACCTATATAATTGTTGAGAAGGGTGAGGAGATGCTCATTATTGACCAGCACGCCGCCCACGAAAGACTTAACTTTGAGGCTCTTAAAAAGGAATTGCGGGAGAGTGGAGTAACGTCACAGATGGTTATGATTCCTGCAGAATTCCCATTAAGAGAAAGCGAAAAAGCAACTGCACTTGAAAATGAAAAGTTACTTAAGGATATGGGCTTTGAGTTTGTCATTGAAGGCGATAATGCAGTAGTAAGTGCAATGCCTGCAGGTATTAGCTGGAGTGACTGTGAGGACTTGTTCCTTGAGCTTATTGATGAAATAACGGACAACCGCCGTGAGATTATAGGTGAGAAGACAGAACGGATGTTATATTCCATTTCCTGCAAGGCATCAATCAAGGCAAATATGCATATAAGCACCACAGAAATGCAAAAGCTTGTGGAAAAGGTGTTTGCACTTGACAATATTAATTCCTGCCCTCACGGCAGACCCATTGTTATATCTATGAGCAAAAAAGAGATTGAAAAGGATTTTAAGAGAATAGTATGAAAATTCCTGTAATTGTTGTGGCAGGACCTACGGCGTCGGGTAAAACCGACCTTGCCATTGACATTGCCAATGCCGTGGGCGGTGAGATTGTATCCGCCGACAGTATGCAGATTTATAAATATATGGATATTGGAACGGCAAAGCCGACGAAAGAGGAACGGAAAAAATGCCCACATTATCTCATTGACTTTGTAGACCCGAGAGTTGAGTTTTCTGTTGCAGATTATGTGGGTGTTGCCCACGCAAGGATTGAAGATATTGTAAGCCGTGGCAAAATCCCTGTAATGTGCGGAGGTACGGGACTTTACATTAACAGTGTTATTGATGATGTAGAGTTTGGCGAGTATGAGAACGATATGAAGCTCCGTGAGGAATTGCGTGAAATTGCAGAGAAGGATGGCGGAGAGAAGCTTATAGAAATGCTCCGTGAGTTTGACCCTGTGTCGGCTGAAAGACTGCATCCAAATAATCTTAAAAGAGTTATCCGCGCCATAGAGTTTTTCAGAATAAGCGGTGTGCCGATTTCAGAGCATCAGGAGGAAACAAAGAAAAAGGAAAGCCGATATGAGCCTATAATGTTTTTAATTGACCGCCCCCGTGAGGAGTTGTATGAAAGAATTAACCGCCGTGTTGATGTTATGATTGAAACGGGACTTGTTGATGAAGTGAAATCACTGCTTAATAAAGGCTTTACCCGTGATTTAAACTCAATGCAGGGAATAGGCTATAAAGAAATTATTGCATACCTTGAGGGCGAAATTCCTCTTGAAGAAGCAATTGACCGTGTTAAGCAGAACTCGCGTCATTATGCAAAACGCCAGTTGACGTGGTTCCGCAGAGATGAGAGAATTATAAAACTCAATTATGAAAATGCCTTTAATGAGGCACTGGATATAATAAATAAAAACCCGCATTTCATCCGTTAAATGCGGGTTTTATTTGTCCATATATCCCGATAAAAATACATATACAAGAGCTATTAAAAGAAGTTTATCATCACAGTTACACATAAGAAGAATAAATATAACAAGAAGCAGAATTAAATCATCATCATTTATTCCTTTAATAATTTGCGGAGAAGGTGCGGGCTTGGGTTTTACAGGAACAGGCGGTGGGGGTGTTACCGGCCTGGGTGTTACAGGTTGTGGCATATTATTTACACTATATGAACGGTACATTTATATTACCCCCTTGAACAGTTCGCCAAATTGCGACAGGTTAAGCATTTTAATTGCACTGTCAATGGTTGATTGACGGTCTTCTCCCATATACGGCTTTAAAGACATAAGGAGTTTTGTGCGGTCGTCCTTTGCTCCGTTTCCCATTTTGTTCATTACGGTTTTTAACATAGCAAGCATTTCAGGAGAAATTTCATTTTGTTCGGAAGAGGAATCGGCAACCTGTATTGGGGGAGCTTGTGCACCGTCAGGGTTTATGATTTTCATAATACCGTCAAGCTTTTCGTCTGCATTGTCACCTAAAAGCCCCTTAAGAGTATCTAACATATCCGACAATAACCTCACCCCTTATTTAAGAAACCGCAGAATATCCTCTTTGGAAATGCCGTTAAGCTTTGATTTTATAATTTCAGGGTCAAGACTCATAAACTGACGGAATATTTCGTCTTTTTTCTGTTGGGTAAGACCGTTGGCGAGATTTTTACCCTGTTCACTTTTAAGGAAATCATTTATCTGCTTCATCTGATTTTCGTTGAAGTTATTAAGCATATCATTTAAATTCATAATACCACTCCTTTGTAGTATATATTATGCAGAAAAGTGGAAAAAGTGAACAAAAAAGGAACCTGTATGAGATTCGTTATATTAATGTTTAAACCTTTTATTTTGTGGTATATACATAGTAAAAGGATAATTCGCTTGTGACACGAAAGCAAAGTGGACAAAAGGGGACGAAGTGAATGTGCAAAAACGGGCACGTCCCCATTTGCACGTGAGGTGGGGAGAGAATGAAAAAACCATGGAAAATTATTACCTTGATATTTGTTTCAGGAATTCTGTTTGTTTTATTACTCGGATTATGGCTCGGAACACAAAACAT
>JAZNVD010000222.1:0-1909 GCA_045592645.1 Candidatus Ornithomonoglobus sp.
GAAACATCAGGTACAACCCTTGAGCAGGAGGTATTTGAGGTAACACCTACAAATGCAAGATACATTAAGATTGTATGTAACAACACATCAGTTGGTGAGTGGAACTCAATCACAGAGTTTACCGCATACGCAAAGAAATAATAATGAAATGTCAGCCCGTAGGGGTTGACATTTCTTTTTGTTGTGGTACAATTATAGAAACAAAACCCAAGGAGTAAAATAGTATGTTATATAAAAAAATTGACCTTACAGAAAATGCTTATCTTGAAGCGTATATTGCAGACCCCGTAACTGATTTTACAAGAAAAGCAATTTTAGTTATCCCCGGCGGCGGTTATGCAGGCCTGGCAAAGCGTGAGGGTGAGCCCATAGCTCTTGCATTTATGGCTCACGGCTATAATGCCTTTGTTTTAAATTATTCAATTAAGGTTAAGCCTTTCCCACAGCAGTTAATTGAGGCGTCACTTGCAATGAAGCATATCCGTGATAACAGTGAGGAATATGGAATTGACCCCCATAAGGTTTTTGTAGTAGGCTTTTCAGCAGGGGGACACCTTGCAGGCTCATTGGGTACAATGTGGCATAAAAAGGAAATCTATGACGCAATTGATATGCCCTACGGCTACAACAAGCCCAGCGGTATGATGCTTATTTACTCCGTAATAAACCCCGATAACCACTATCTTTCATTTGAAAATATGCTTATGGGTGATGTTACCGATGAAAAGCTCAATGAGTTTTCCGTTGATAAGGCAGTTGACGAAAACACTGTTCCCGCATTTATTATGCACACGGTAAACGACCAGATTGTAAACAGTAAGGGTGCTCTTGATATGGCTTATTCGTTAGGTGAGAAGGGTATATCATATGAGATGCACATTTACCCTGACGGTCCCCACGGAATGGCACTGGCAAACGAAATAACAGAATGCGGAAACAAGAAATGGAACGAGCCTGCAATTGCAAAGTGGGTTGAGAACGCAGTATATTGGGCAGAAAAGTTTGGAGAATAAAAATGGCAGGAAAAGAAATAAGCGAGCTTGATAAAAATTTTACGGTTGGTACAAAGCTTAACAAGGACAACATAAAATTCTATAACGCAGACGACGAGCCTTTTAAGATTTACGGAGTATACCGTGACGGGGACACTTATGTGCGTATGCCCTGGAGTGTGGCAAAAACCGTCAATGAACAGGTAGATGCATTTTACGGTCACACAACGGGCGGAAGAATACGTTTTAAGACGGACAGTAGCTATGTTGCCATAAGCACTGTTCTTGATAATGTGGGAAGACTTCCCCATATGACACGTGTCGGGTCAATGGGCTATGATTTATATGCCGATAACAGATATATTAAATCATTTATTCCCTTTGATGATACGGATGAATATGAAGCAATAATTGAGCTTGGCAGTAACGAAATGCGTGAGATTACAATTAATATGCCCATTTACAGTAATGTAAGAAAGGTATATATAGGTCTTGAGGACAGTGCAGAGGTTTGTGAGCCAACGCCTTATAAGAATGACAAGCCCGTAGTTTTCTACGGTTCATCAATTACCCACGGCGGTTGTGCATCACGCCCGGGTATGAGTTATGAGAATATAATCTCAAGGAGATTAAACATCGATTTTATAAACCTTGGTTTTTCGTCGGGTGCAATGGGCGAGGACACAATGACAGATTATATTAAAAATCTTGATATGTCAGCCTTTGTTATGGATTATGATTATAACGCACCGACGGTTGAGCATTTAAAAGAAACCCACGAGAGGATGTTTTTAAAAATCCGAGAGGCACATCCCGATATTCCTGTTATTATGATGTCAAGACCTGTATATTATGATGACGCTGGGAACATTTTTGATACGGGAAACGTCACAGAACGCAGAGAAGTAATTGAAAAA
>JAZNVD010000223.1:0-15876 GCA_045592645.1 Candidatus Ornithomonoglobus sp.
CTGCATAAATTGCGGCGATTGCTTCATCTTCCGAATCGTATACCTTTGCAGGACCTTCGTGCTGAAGCATCTCGGGTGCAACGGCACTTCTCTTTACAACTGAACCGTCTACCGCAAGGTTACCCTTAAGTACCGCAATACCGCCTGTCTCTGAATAGGGGTTAGTAAGAGGACGGATAACTGTCGGGTCTTTAATCTCGTGTCCCTTGATGTTCTCACCCTGAGTTTTACCTGTAACCGTCATTGTATCAAGCTTAAGCAAATCTCTCTTTGAAAGCTCGTTCATAACTGCTGTAACACCACCTGCTGCATACAAATCCTGTACGTGGTGGTCACCTGCAGGTGCCAAATGGCACAGGTTAGGTGTGTTCTCACTTATCTCGTTTGCGTAATCAAGTGAAATGGGCGCCTTTGCCTCATAAGCAATAGCAGGAAGGTGAAGCATTGAGTTTGTTGAGCAACCAAGTGCCATATCAACTCTTAATGCGTTGTAAAGTGAGTCGGGAGTAATAATATCACGGGGACGGATATTTTTCTCAAGCAACTCCATTATCTTCATACCTGCAGTCTTTGCAAGTCGTATTCTTTCAGAATATACTGCAGGGATTGTACCGTTGCCGGGAAGTGCCATACCAAGAACTTCGCACAGACAGTTCATTGAGTTTGCAGTAAACATACCTGAACATGAACCGCAAGTGGGGCAAGCCGCCTCCTCAAGCTCCAATAGTCCCTGCTCGTCAATTGTACCTGCCTTGAATGCACCAACTGCCTCAAATGCAGTGTTCAGGTCACGGTCTTTGTTGTTGTAGTTCATTGAAAGCATAGGACCGCCTGAACAGATGATTGAGGGGATGTTCAGTCTTGATGCTGCAATAAGCATACCCGGAACAATCTTGTCACAGTTGGGGATAAGTACAAGTGCATCAAAGCCGTGTGCCAATGCCATTGACTCGATGGAGTCGGCGATAAGCTCACGTGATGCAAGAGAATATTTCATTCCCACGTGTCCCATAGCAATACCGTCGCATACGCCGATTGCAGGGAAGTCAAGGGGTGTACCGCCTGCCATTCTTACGCCTGCCTTAACTGCTTCTGCAATCTTGTCAAGCATAACGTGACCGGGGATAATCTCGTTCTTTGAAGAAACTACGCCGATAAGGGGGCGTGAAAGCTCCTCATCAGTTAAACCGCTTGCTTTAAAAAGTGAACGGTGGGGGGTCTTTTCGACACCTTTCTTTACTATATCACTATACATATTTATGTCCTCCTTAAAAGATTTATATCTTTATTAATTCTATGCTGTTCTCATATACAACAAGATAGGTGTTTTTGCTGAGCATCATAAGATTTTTTACAGACATGGGAGCTCTGTAGAGATTCTTGCTTCCGTCTGTTGCTTTGCCGCAGATAATATCACGGCCGTTGTTGTATAATACAATTGATTTAAATATATCAATATATTCAGGTGATGATTCCGTAGGTATGGAATACCGAAGCTTACCGTTGGGGTTATAAATGTTTATATACGGAAGATAATTATCTGTATATGATACCCCTCGCCAGCCGTTTCCGTCACATGAGGTGTGGGTTATTTCCATATTATCAAAAACCACATTGTGCTTGGTTTCTCCGTCATCCTTTACGGCAGATATGGAGTTATCGCCGTAAGCATAGGTTATGTTCTTATGTGAAGTTAAATCATATATTAAAGTATTTGAGAATTCAGAGCCACCGATGGGATCAGATGAATATATGTCAAATATCATAACATATGATGTAAGCTTATCCTCTGTACTGATTAATGAAACGGATACGCTTCTGTTTTTTGCAATTGAAGCAGATGTGATGTAATTTACACCCGATACCCAGGAGAAAACCTCCTCGCCCTTGGAGTTATACACTACAACTGCACCCTTGTACGCAGTTTTCTCTGTTACCAGTACAACGTCACCTTTTTCTGATACACTGCACGATTTTATCGCATCATTAAGCTCTACGGTGTATACGGGTTCGTTGTTTTTATAGAGATTAAGATGTGTACTGTCTTTGCCTGCAACAGCAATATATTTGCCTGCAACGGAAAGAATGGGCTGGGAGATTGAAGTTGATGACTCCCATTTCAAATCACCCTTTTTTGTTATATAGCAAATATAGTTAGGCTTTGCACAGACAAAACCGTCGCCGTATTCACAGAACTTTGCATCACCTGCACCTGAAAAGGGCAGAGAGGCAATTTTTTTGTAGCTTTCGTCATACCGTGGAGTATCGTTACTGCTTTCGGCATATGCGGTTATGCTAAACCCTGTTGCAGACATAAAGTCCGAAAAAGGGTTTGAAGCACCCGTAAATTCCGTTTCACCTATATATTCCTCAAAGGCTTCGATTTCGTCGATTTCGGCAGGCTGTTCACTTTCCCAGCCAAAGGCACGCATAATCAATGACATATTATACGAGAAGTTTCGCTTGTAAGTGCCTATTATTCCTGTTTCTGTCATATAGAACTTGAAAGCTCCTATAAGCACAAAGGTTGCCATTACTGTTACCCATAAAGGCTTTAATTTGTACCACACAGATGTAGGTCTTTTGGGAATTTGTGTTGTAGTCTGACGTCGTGTTCTGGGAATATCAATGTCATCGTAAGGATTCTGTGAAACTCTCCGCACATATGTCTGCGGCGGCGGCTCGATTATATGTCCTTCACGGTCCATATTACCAAGTGTTTCCTCGGCAGGTGCACGGCGTGTTATGGGAACCTCCAGCTGAACCGTTTCCTCCATAAGGTGAGAATCGGTATCGGTGTGGGATGTAACTCTACCCGTGTCAATGACTTGCGTGTCATCTGAATTACCTGCAGGACTCAAAACCGTAGTATTACCGAAATCCTCATTATCGTAATATTCAAACATATTGTCGATTAAGTTTTCGCGGTCTTTATCCATTAATAAAATACCTCCCTCAGGCACAGACCTTTTGCCGGTGCAGTGATACCTGCACGGGTACGGTCACGCGATTCTATAATTGCGGGAATATCCTGCGGTTCAATTTTACCCGAACCGACGTATGCGAGAGTCCCTGCTATTATCCGTACCATATTGTATAAAAAGCCGTCACCTGTTATATCCATAGTTATTATATTGCCCGATTGCTCGATTTTTAGTTGGTAAATCGTGCGGACTGTGGTTTTTACCGTAAATCCGCTTGCGGCAAACCCGAGAAAATCGTGGGTGCCGATAAAGTGTGTGGCAGCCTCACGCATTTTTTCTATATTAAGCGGATATTTAAAATGCCATGCAAAACGCGACAAAAACACATCAGAAAACTCTCCGTTATCAAATGTGTATCTGTAAGTTTTTTTGATTGCACTGCCTGATGCTATAAAACCGTCGTCCACTGTTTCAGCACTTTTAATGATAATGTCATCGGGGAGATGGCAGTTTAAAGCGTGGGGAAGCTTTTCTACGGGGATGGTTGTGTCTGAAATGAAGTTGCAGACAAACCCCTTTGCGTGGACTCCCGAGTCTGTACGGCTGGAGCCCTTGGGCATAGTGTCTTCTCCTGTAGCTTTATATATTGCTTCTTTTAGTTTCCCCTGTACAGTAGGCTTGTCAGGTTGTATCTGCCAACCGCAGTAATTTGTTCCGTCAAATTCTAAATTCAGCTTAATATTCATATCTATAATCACTCATTCTATATTATACCATTGTTTGTGACAAAATTCAATGCAAAAATTCCAATAATCCTAAAAAAATACAAAAGATTATAAACAAAATGAATACTGTTATGTCCTTGCCTGAAAAACCTTCTTTTGTCCGTGGTATGAAATTTCCCAGACCAAAGCAACGTGCGTCTGCAGAAATGGCAGTGGCTTCCGCATTTTTCATGGAATTTAATATTAATGTTCCCAGAGCTTCAAGAAATACTTTTATGCGGTTTTTCAGGGAAAGCTCTCTTAAAATAATGCCACGGGCTTCACGGGCGAGAGATAGATTATGCCATTCGTCTGTAATGCGTGGAATAAAACGCAGGACAAGGGTTATTACAAAGGCGATATCTCCAACGGGTATACGTATTTTTTTAAGAGGGGAAAGAAGTGTGATAATTCCCTTCTGAAGCTCTGCCTCACGGGTTGTGTTGATAAGAACGGATACGGATGCGGTAATGAGTGTGATTTTCACAGCGAGTATCAGTCCCTTTGAAATTCCCGATGCAAGCATTGTTATTATGGTAAGGAACACAACAAAAGCCCATATTGGTTTAAATGTTTTTATTATGTTTTTTGCTTCTGCCCCTGAAATAAACAAAGACAGCAAAACTGCTGTAGCGCAAAAAACAAAAGATGTATGGTTCTCTGCCAAAGCCACAAAAAACATAAAAACAAGGGACATAAAAAACTTCAACGATGGGGACAGACATTTAATCATTGTTTACCCTCCCGACAAGCTCGTCAGGGTTGATGCCTGATTTTAAAATTGCTTTTTTGAGCCTGATACTTTCGGGCTCATCCAAACCAAATTGTGTGATGTCATTTTTATAAAACACATTATAAGGAGTATCGGAAAGTGCAATTTTACCGTTATGTATAACCGTAACTGTATCTGCTTTTTCGGCTTCCTCCATATTCTGGGTTATCCAGATAATGCCTGTGCCTTTTTTTGCAAGCTCCATTGCAAGATTAAAAACTTTTTTTCTTGCGGTGGGGTCAAGCATTGAAGTAGCTTCATCAAAAACTATGTATTTGGGCTTCATTGCAAGAACTGATGCAATTGCCGTCAATTGTTTTTCGCCTCCTGAAAGAGTTGCTATGACTCTGTCCTTTAAATGCGTAATTCCTGCAGCAGATAAAGCGTCTGCTACTCGTCTGTTGGTTTCCTGGGAAGATAACCCAAGGTGTTCGGGGGCAAATGCAACATCATCTTCAACAACAGATGCTACAGCCTGTAATGACGGGTCCTGAAAAACCATTCCAACAGATGAACGGATTGTTTTTAATGCCTTATAGTCAGTGGTAGCAATCCCGTCAACGGTAACATTTCCCGAGGTGGGCAGATACAGGGCATTAAGAAGCTTTGTGAGAGTAGATTTACCCGAGCCGTTTATACCGATTAAGGCAGTGAATTTCCCTGCCTCGAAGGTCGTTGTTATGTTGTTTAGTATTTTTTTATTTCCTGTGTGGTAGGAAAGGTTTTTTATTTCAATCATTTTAGGTACCTTACTTTTAATTTCTATATATGTAAGTATAACATAAAAACACCCCGATTGCAACAAAAGTATCAATCGGGGTCGCTTTTTGGGGAAAAGCATACTTTATTTAAAAAATAAATTTTATCGGAGGAGAAATTTAGTATAAAGTCCGCCTGCAAGAGTGATTACCGCAACGGCAAAAGTTGCCATTGCTGCGACGGGCGTCAATGCTCCGAATGATGTTAAGAATAGTATTATTGCTATAATAAAATATGTACAGGGCTCCATAATTTTTTCTTCCTTTCAATTTGAAGTTTGTTCGAACAACAGTTCCGAACGAATGTTCTATAGTGATTATAGCACACTGATTTTCAAATTGCAATAGTTTTTTAAAAAAATTTTCGGAATAACACGATGTGTACCATAAATGGCACAGAAAATGCTGATTTTTGTCAAAAATAATGTCATGGGGGTTTTGTTTGTAATAGACAAAAAATTTCTTTCAAATGCCTATCTTTATGGCAAAATCAAGATTGACACTAAATAAGAAATGTGATATAATTCTACTTATTATTAAGATTTTCAGAAAACAGATATACGAAAAGGAGGGAATTAAATGGCAAAAGTTGCAGTTATGGGCTATGGCACGGTAGGAAGTGGTGTTTATGAGATTATTAAGAATAATGCAAGCCGTGTAGCCGAGAATGCAGGCGAGGTGCTTGAAACAAAGTATATCCTTGACATCCGTGACTTTGACGACCATCCCGAAAAACACTTATTTACAAAGGATGTAAATGATATTATTAATGACCCTGAAGTTTCGGTTGTTGCCGAGGTTATGGGCGGACTTCATCCCGCGTATGAGTTTACAAAGTCGTTGCTTCTTGCAGGCAAAAGTGTTATAACGTCAAATAAGGAGCTTGTTGCCACATACGGTACAGAGCTTCTGGCAATTGCAGAGGAGAAAAATGTAAACTATCTGTTTGAGGCAAGCGTTGGTGGAGGTATTCCCGTAATCCGTCCTCTTAACAGATGTCTTTCAGCCAATAATATAAAGAGAATTGCAGGTATCTTAAACGGTACTACAAACTATATCCTTTATCAGATGTTTACAAATGATAAGACCTTCGATGATGCTTTGTCTGATGCACAGGCAAAGGGCTATGCGGAACGCAACCCTGCAGCAGACATTGAGGGACACGATGCGTGCCGTAAGATTGCAATTCTTTCATCTCTTGCATCAGGTAAAGAGGTTGACAGTGAGAAAATTCCCACAGAAGGTATTGTAAATATCACACTTGATGATGTTAAGGGTGCAGAGAAGTTAGACGGTGTTATCAAGCTTATTGGTTATGCAGAGATGTCTGACGGAAAAGTTTATGCAAATGTTGCACCAATGTTTATTAAAAACGATAATATGTTATCGGGTATAAATGATGTATTTAACGGCATTATGATTACAGGTGACGCAGTAGGAGATGTAATGTTCTACGGTGCGGGTGCAGGTAAGCTTCCCACAGCATCTGCTGTTGTGGCGGATATGGTAGACGCTGCTATCCATTCATCACGCCGTAAGATTATCGGCTGGGTTAAGGCAGATAATGACATTATGGGTGATATTAAGGAAAAGCCGTTCAGATATTTTGTAAGACGCGGTGACAATGCAGAGATAACAGAGGCAATGACCGAAGCAGAGTTCAAGGAAACAGTTACAGACTGTGACTGTGCAATAAAGGTTCTGGATTGATGATAAGAGTCAGAGTTCCTGCATCGAGCGCCAATATGGGCGCAGGTTTTGACACATTGGGAATTGCCCTTAACTTATACTCGGTGCTTGAGGTAGAGGAAACAGACGCAGGTCTTGAGATTATAACCAGAACCCACGGCGGTGTGGTTCATAATGATAAGACAAATCTTGTTTACCGTGCAATGGATGAGGTCTTTAATGCGGTGGGCTATGTTCCCAAAGGCATTAAGATTAATCAGGACAGTAAAATCCCTATGACACGGGGATTGGGTTCATCAAGTGCGTGTATAATAGGCGGTATGCTTGCAGCAAACGTAATAAGCGGCAGACAACTAAAGTACAAAGAGATTTTAAATCTTGCAACTAAAATGGAGGGTCACCCCGATAACGTAGCACCTGCACTGTACGGTGGCTTATGCGTGTCAGCGGATATTGACGGTAAAACTGTGGTAAACAGCACAAAGCTTCTTCATAATATCAAGTTTGCAGTAATGATACCTGATTTCTTTGTGGCAACAAGAAAGTCACGGGGAGTTTTACCCGACACTGTAGATTTCGGTGATGCGGCAGGGAATATTTCTTCGGCGCTTATGTTTTACTCATCACTTGTAAAGGGTGATTTCAAGAGCCTTCGCTATGGCGTAGGTGATAAGTTGCATCAACCCTACAGAAAGCATTATATAGACGGTTTTGATGAAATCTTTGATATGACATATCAATGTGGGTCGTATGCCACATACTTAAGCGGCTCGGGCCCTACAATAATGTCAATCATTGATGGCGATGATTATAGCTTCAGGGGCAGAATGGAGCAGTTTTTCTCCGACAATGCCCACAAATGGAGATGTATGATATTAGAATGTGATAATGTTGGTTCGGTTGTTTCCGTGACCGGCAGGAAAGAAAGGATATGATAAAATGGCACTAATCGTACAAAAATACGGCGGTTCATCAGTAAAAGATGCCGAGAGAGTTATGAATGTGGCAAAACGTATTACCGACACATACAAGGCAGGTAATAACGTGGTTGTTGTAGTTTCAGCTCAGGGCGATACAACTGATGACCTGATTGAGAAGGCAAAGGAAATTAACCCCAAAGCTTCAAAGCGTGAGATGGATATGCTTCTTGCAACGGGTGAGCAGATTTCAATCTCACTTCTTGCAATGGCAATTGAGAAGCTTGGTTGCCCGTCAGTTTCACTTACAGGCTGGCAGGCAGGCGTGAGAACTGATAGCAGATACGGCGTTGCACGTATTAAAACAGTTGACACAGAACGTCTTCAGCGTGAACTTGATGCCCGCAGAATTGTAATTGTTGCAGGCTTCCAGGGAATCAACAGATATGATGATATTACAACCCTTGGCCGTGGCGGTTCAGATACATCTGCCGTTGCATTGGCAGCAGCATTGCACGCTGACTTGTGTGAAATTTACACAGATGTTGACGGTGTATATACAACAGACCCAAGAATTTGTAAGGGTGCATATAAGCTTGATGAGATTTCATATGATGAAATGTTGGAGCTTGCGTCACTTGGTGCAAATGTGCTTCACAACAGAAGTGTTGAGATGGCAAAGAAATATAATGTTAAGATGTCAGTTCGTTCCAGCTTGAATTATAATGAGGGAACATACGTAAAGGAGGAATCATTAGTGGAAAAGATGGCCGTTAGAGGTGTAGCAAGAGATAATGATTGTGCAAGAATTGCACTTTGTGGTGTAGAGGATGCACCGGGTAAGGCATTCCAGGTATTTGAGTTGATTGCAAAGGCAGGTATCAGTGTTGACCTTATTATTCAGTCAATCGGAGACGGTACATCAAAGGATATCAGCTTTACTGTAGCAGAGGGGGACCTTGACGCTACACTTAAGCTTCTTGATGATAACAGCAACATTATTAAGGCTCGTGAGATTAAGGCTAACAAGGATGTTGCAAAGGTTTCAATCGTTGGTGCAGGTATGGTTAATAATTCAGGCGTTGCAGCAAAAATGTTTGAGGCTCTTTCAGATGCACATATCAACATTAAGATGATTGCAACATCAGAGATTAAGATTTCAGTTCTTGTTGCAGAGAAGGAAGCAGAAGCCGCAGTTGTGGCTATCCACGATAAGTTCCTTACAAAATAAGATAATTATACTGGTAAGGGGCGTGGGTCGCCCCTTTTACCGTATATAGGAGTAATACAATGGAAGATATAATTTTTGGCCGTGGTCCTGTGCTTGAAGCACTTAAAAATTCACATCCCATTGAGAAAATCATAATCAAGAACGGCCCTTATGCAAAATCACTTATTCCTGTGATTGATTTGGCTAAAAAGAATAATATAATTATTCAGCAGGCTGACGGCAACCGTCTTGATAAAATGGCAGAGGGTGAGAATCATCAGGGCGTTATTGCTATGGTGAGTGCCTACAGGTATGCGACAGTGGATGATATTTTAAAGAAAGCAGAGGATAAAGGTGAGAGCCCCTTTGTAATAATCTGTGATAAGATTACAGACCCGCATAATTTAGGTGCAATTATCCGTACGGCTAACTGTGTTGGTGCTCATGGTGTTATTATTGCCAAGCACGAGAGCGCAGGTGTTAACAGTGTCGTTATGAAAACATCTGTTGGTGCGGTGGAGTACACCCCCGTTGCAAAGGTTACAAATCTCGCAACCACCATTGATGAGCTTAAGGATAAGGGCTTCTGGATAACCTGTGCTGATATGGACGGACAGCCTATGTATGACATTGACCTAAAAGGCTCAATTGCCATTGTGGTCGGCAGTGAGGGTAAGGGCGTAAGCCGTCTTGTCCGTGAGAAGTGCGACTTTGTTGCATCAATTCCGATGTATGGTGAAATTAACTCATTAAACGCCTCGGTAGCGGCAGGGGTACTGATGTACGAAGCATTAAGACAGCGTAAAAAATAAGAATAGCTTCTTTTTTGCGTGATATATATGTAGAAAGGAATAAAACTTATGAAAGCAATAGTAACAGTTGTAGGTAAGGATAAAAAGGGTATCATTGCACGTGTGAGCAATGTGCTTTTTGAGAAAAGTGTAAACATTATCGATATTTCGCAGACAATTATGCAGGATATGTTTACAATGATAATGATGGTTGAGTTTGACTCAAAGGAAGTATCAGTAGGTGATATTGATACGGCTCTTGACGTTATTGCAGAGGATATGGGCCTTTCCATCCATGTTCAGCGTGAGGAGATTTTCTCATCAATGCACAGAATATAAAGGAGGCTTATTATGATTAACCCCTTTGAAATAATTGAAACCATAAATATGATTGAGGATGAAAATCTTGACATCCGTACAATTACTATGGGTATTTCCTTAAAGTCGTGCGCAGGCCCTGATATTGATACAGTTTGTGAGAAGGTTTATAACAAGATTACAACTTATGCAAAGGACCTTGTAAAGACAGGTGAGGATATTGAAAAGCAGTTTGGTATTCCCATTATAAATAAAAGAATTTCCGTAACCCCCGTTGCAACACTGGTTGACGCATTGGACGAGCCTACGGTTGAGAAGTGTCTTATGCTTGCAAAGACATTGGATAAGGCAGCAAAGACTGTTGGTGTGAACTTTATCGGCGGTTATACCGCACTTGTACATAAAGGCTTTACAAACGGTGAGAGAGTTCTTATTGAATCAATTCCCCGTGCGTTGGCGGAAACAGATATTGTATGTTCAAGTGTAAATATCGGCTCAACCCGTGCAGGTATCAATATGGATGCCGTAAAGACCATGGGTGAGGTTGTAAAAGAGGCAGCAAAGCTGACAGAGAGCACACAGGGTTTTGCCTGTGCAAAGCTTGTGGTATTCTGTAACGCCGTTGAGGATAACCCCTTTATGGCAGGAGCATTTCTTGGCGAGGGCGAGGGTGAGTGCGTTATAAATGTTGGCGTATCAGGCCCGGGTGTTGTAAAGTGTGCCCTTGAAAAGGTTAAAGGCAAGGACTTTGGTGTAGTTGCAGAAACTGTTAAAAAGACTGCATTTAAGATTACAAGAATGGGACAGCTTGTGGCACAGGAGGCGTCAAAGCGTCTTAGTGTTCCTTTTGGCATAGTTGATTTATCCCTTGCACCCACACCTGCAGTAGGTGACAGTGTGGCATATATATTAGAAGAAATGGGACTTGAAAAGTGCGGTACACACGGTACAACTGCTGCATTGGCTTTGCTTAATGACGCCGTTAAAAAGGGTGGAGTTATGGCATCAGGTTATGTTGGAGGTCTGTCAGGTGCATTTATTCCTGTGTCAGAGGATGCAGGTATGATTGCGGCGGCGGAGTGCGGTGCATTGTCACTTGAAAAGCTTGAGGCAATGACTTGCGTATGTTCGGTAGGTCTTGATATGATAGTAGTACCGGGAGATACAACAGCGGCTACAATTTCTGCAATTATCGCAGATGAGGCGGCAATCGGTATGATAAACCAGAAAACGACAGCAGTTCGTGTTATCCCTGCCCCCGGAATGGCAGAGGGTGACGTGGTAGAGTTTGGCGGTTTGTTAGGCACAGGCCCTGTAATGAAGGTAAGCCCTTATTCAAGTGAAGAATTTATTGCACGTGGCGGTAGAATTCCTGCACCCATAAATTCATTAAAGAACTAACAAAAAAGGACGAGCAATGCTCGTCCTTTTATCTTTGAAACAAAGGTTTTTCCAGTGATATTTTATGTTTATCAAAAATCTGACGGATTTCCGAAAGGGTTTGTCTGTCGCTTTTCTTCTCCATAAGGACATTGCGTATCTCGTCAAGTATCGTTAACGCCTGCGTGTCGGCTATTGAACTAAAATCAATTCCCATAAAATCAATATTCTTAATCACGGTTTCTGCAATAAATTCCTTTACGACTTCTTTCTTGATTTCAATGTATTCCTCGCTGTATCTCATAAAATTTCCTCCTGCGCATTAAAAAAAGTGCATAGTATGAACTATGCACCGAAAAATACATAGCTCGAATTTTATTGCGACATAAAATACAACAATCGTATATGCGTACGTATGTTGATAGAGCATCTGTATTTTTACCGATATGATAAAAATACATACGCACGCAAATAATATACATATATTAAATTGTATTTTATGTCGCATAGTTATTATACCACATCCATTTTCGTTTTACAATAGTAAAAATTAAAAACCTCTTGCAATAAGTTTTACAATATAGTATAATTATAATAATAGATAGTTTTGTTTTGGGGATTAGTTTTGAGAGGAGAGTTTTCGTGTATTGTAAAAAATGTGGCAAGAAGTTGCCTGAAGATGCACGGTTCTGCGATAGGTGTAATACGTCCGTCCGTAAAAAAGAGGGCAAACGGGCACAGATAGAAAATCTTAAAGAGGAACGAATTGCCCGTAAAAAGGCAAAGGCAATAGAGGAACGGCTTAAAAATATTAAAAAAGCACGTCGCCGTAGATACATAACTACAGTATATATTGTCCTTGGGGCTTTAATTCTCGGTGGCGTAAGCGTTCTGATTTCCTATTGTGCCAATAGCAGAGATAATGCATTTGTAACTGAAGAGGAGTTTGCAACACAGACTCCTGTGCCCACTGTAACTCCTGATACAACAGGTGTTATTGAAGGTGTAAACAATGGTGAGGGATACATAGAAGTAACTGTTCAGAATGCGTCTTTTACATATCCTGAAACCTTCGTTGAAAATAAAAACACAGACGGAAAGATAATTTCCCTTAAAGATAAAGAAGGGGATGCAACCCTTGCGGTCAGTAAGGAAATCACATCCCTTGATGCCATAGCCTTAATGGAGAAATACCGCGACGGTATAGAAAATGCCAAGGCAAAAGATTCCCTGGCAAGTAGTAGCGGATATTCAATTACTGTTGAGGCAGGGGATATGATTTATCATAAAAAGAGTTTCGTTTCAAACGGAGTTGAGCTCTATTATGAGTTTGTTTATCCCATAGACTCGGCAAAGGCAACAGATTATGAAAATGCCATAAAGTATATGGACGAGTTCTTTAGACTCGCAGAAGAATAAATGTTGCGAGTGCCGAGAGTGTTGCCACAATAAAATAAGGCAATACAGACCGTAATTTTCGGACGGAGTGATTTTTACTCCGTCCGTTTTTTAGTTTCATATTGTCTAAATATGCCGTAACAATCCGTTCCGCTTCCATAACCGCACGGCTTTCAAGTTTGGGGTTGTAGTCACGCATAACAATTATTGCCTGATGCACATAAGGCGAGGCAAGATTTTCTAAAATAACTACTTTTTTGGTTAAGTCTTTCATAAATATCTCCGTTAAAATCAGTCTAACGGAATTATACCCAAATACGGTAAATTTATACTTCTGCAATTACCTCACATTCAAGTAATACATCCTTGGGCAAACGTGTCACCTCAACGCAAGAACGTGCAGGGAAGGGCTCTGTAAAGTATTCGGCATAGATTTCGTTAATCTTTCCAAAGTCATTCATATCTTTAATAAAAACCGATGTTTTAATAACATTATTAATTGATGTACCGCCTGCCTCAAGCAGGTTCTTAATGTTTTTAAACACCTGATGTGCCTGTGCCTCAAGACCTTCTGCGATTGCACCTGTTTCAGGGTTTATGGGTATCTGACCTGAACAGAACATAAGCCCGTTTGATATAATAGCCTGTGAATAGGGGCCTATTGCCTGGGGTGCATTATTTGTTGAAATTTGTTTCATAAAAATTCACTCTCCTTTTCCTTGATGTAATTATACTCCAAATGCGTGGAATTATCAAGCCTTTTTTGCCCGATTGTGGGGAATATCTATTGACAAAAGCGGGGAATTATTGTACAATAAAGAATAATATTATTATAAAATGAGGTAGGTATATGAATCACCATAAATATACGAGAATGTACACACCCGTTCCCAAGTTTACGAGAACCTGGTGTGATAAAGTAATAGAAAAAGCACCCATATGGTGCAGTGTTGATTTGCGTGACGGTAACCAGGCTTTGTATTCGCCTATGACGATAGATGAGAAGCTTGAGTTTTTTGATTACCTTGTTAAGCTTGGCTTCAAGGAAATCGAGGTTGGTTTCCCTGCAGCATCAGGTACAGAGTTTGAATTTGTACGCCGTCTTATTGACGAGAACAGAATTCCCGATGATGTATCAATTCAGGTATTGACACAGGCACGTGAGCATATCATCGAAAAGACAATTGAGGCATTGCAGGGTGCAAAGAACGCAATCGTTCACCTTTATAACTCAACATCAACGCTTCAGCGTGAGGTTGTGTTCAAGAAGGGTAAAGATGAGATTAAGCAGCTTGCAATTGAGGGTGCAAAGCTTGTTAAGAGCCTTGTTGACGCAAAGCTTACGGGTAATATCCGTTATGAGTATTCACCCGAGAGCTTTACCTGTACCGAGCCTGACTATGCAGTTGAGGTTGTAAACGCAGTAAATGAGATTTTTGAGCCTACACCTGATAGAAAGGTTATTATTAACCTGCCCTCTACAATTGAGGTTGCAACTGCGAATATTTATGCTGACCAGATTGAATATATGTGTCAGAACCTTAATAACCGTGAGAACCTTATCATAAGTGTTCATGCCCATAACGACCGTGGAACGGGCGTTGCCTCATCAGAGCTTGCAGTATTGGCAGGTGCTGACAGAGTTGAGGGTACACTTTTTGGTAACGGTGAGAGAACAGGTAATGCGGATATTGTTACAATTGCACTTAATATGTTCTCGCAGAGTATTGACCCCGAGCTTGATTTAAGTAATATTGATGAGGCTATTGCTGTATTTGAAAAGTTCAATAAAATGCCTATTCATTCACGTCATCCCTATGCAGGTGATATGGCATATGTGGCATTTTCAGGTTCTCATCAGGATGCTATCAAAAAGAGCTTTGATATGTTTGATGAGCATCCCGACAACAAGTGGGCAAACCCCTATCTTACAATTGACCCTGCGGACATTGGCAGAAAGTACGAGCCTATTATGATTAACAGCCAGTCAGGTAAGGGTGGCGTAAGCTACGTAATGGAGGCGAAGTACGGCTACACATTACCCAAGGCTATGCTTACGGAGTTTGCAAATATTATTAATGATATGTCAGATGCAAAGCATACAGTTCTTGATAACCACGAGATTCACGTTGCTTTCAAGGATACATATATGAACTTAAATTCACCTCTTACATTAAAGTCATACAATGCACAGAACGATGACACAACAACAGTTGTCAGTGCGTCAGTTGAGTACAATGGTGAGGGAACACTTATATCAGGTACAGGTAACGGTCCCCTTGATGCGTTGTGTAAGGCTCTACGCAAGCTGCTTGACATTGACTTTGAAATATGTGCATACACAGAGCACGCTTTGGAACGCGGTTCATCATCAAAGGCTGCAACATATATTGCAATAACAGACCACGACGACAATGAGCAGGTATTCTGGGGCGTTGGTGTTCACGAGAATATTAATACTGCATCGGTATATGCATTGATTAGTGCTGTTGACAGAATGCTTACAAACATCTGATAAATAAAAACTCACGGAATTTTCCGTGAGTTTTTTCGAATAAAATTCGTACATGCTTTATTTGACTTTTTATAGGGGATATGCTACACTTACGTTGTAGAGATAAGTATGTTATGAGGAGGTTTTTATGCTTAACCTATCTATTATGTCGCTTGATGAGGAGCGTATTGATGAAATTTGTGCAGATGCGATTGCGCAGCAGAAAGCAGGGGTTTCAACTCATGCAATGTTTATGATGACATTCAACCCTGAATATACTCCCACTCTTAACAAGGCAGAAGAACAATGTAGAATATATGATATGTACCGTGAGCGTCTTGATAAAGCGGGTGCAAAGCACGGTATTCTTGTTCAGGCGACATTGGGACACATAACAATCCCACGTGAACCTTATCCATTTCACCCGTCTGTAAATCTTATTACGGGCAAGGAGAGACCTC
>JAZNVD010000224.1:0-2303 GCA_045592645.1 Candidatus Ornithomonoglobus sp.
TTTATAAATGTTAAGATAACTGTCCGAGGATGTATTTACACCTTCGGCAGGTGTTATGATATATGATACTTCAACGTCATCTGCCCATACGTAACCAAACGGGACAGAAAGACACAGAAGAAAAGCCAATAACAGAGAGAAAATTCTTTTCATTGTCCTTATTCTCCTTTCACGGGTATATCGGGGGACAGGTTAAGCTATCCCCGTATAACCCGTAGGTGTTTTAATTTTGTTTCAACACTTTAAATTCGTAGAAGTTTTGTGCTTTAGTAGTGGTATTACCACCTGTGTTAAGTATTTTAACATAGCGTGCTTTAGTCGGAGAAATTGCAAACAACTGACAAGTTCCATCAGCACCGTCTATCGCATAAGATGTAACATCCTTAACAACATTGTAGTTTATACCATCCTCGGACACAAGAATCTGATAGTAGAAGGTTCTGTTTGCTCCTTCCCACTGAGCTGCCGCAAAATGAGTGATTTCCTTTGATTCTCCCAAATCCAGAACTATGTAATCACCAATATCTGCGCAACCCCAACGTGTTCCGTATTCACCATCACAAATAGCCTCTGCCCATACAAGTACCGAATGATTAGCATCTTCCGTAACATTTACAATTTCATATTCACTGAATGTTCCTTCAGGATACTGGTCCATAGTTCTTGTAGGTGTACCGTATTCATAAGGTACGTACAAATCCTGATAAGTGCCCGGATTTTTAGCACTGTAAACCCTTATAACTTCTCTGTTTTCTTCATGTATAATATCATAAGTCAAGCTTTCGTTCACAAGATTAACGGAAGTAATATACGGCTTTTGTGTACCTTCTTCATAGGTAATTGTATTAAATGTAGATGCCAGACCGTCTGATGTAGTGTAGCTTGAGAAGCTGAACACTTCGCGTTCCGGCAATTTACCATCAGGTATAGTCCATTGATTTACAGGTAACAACAGTTTGTCTGCTTCGCTCATTCCATTTTCATCAGGATTATACACCTTAACGTGAATATAATTTGTTCCGCTTGTATTGAATTTAATTACAAGTTTTTCATATTTTTTGCTGACATCTTTGTCACCAAGGTCATGTTCAGGCCACATGGTCTTTGCTTCTGTTACAAAAAGTTCGTAATCTGTAAGGTCTGTATACAATTCAAATATCTGTCGTTTACCGTCTTTTTCCATTATAATTGTATTTTTATCTACAATTTCAAATTCGTCAGCAACTGTATGCATAAACCAGTAACCTTCTGTATTTTCCTTTTTAACCGTAAATTCATCACGTATTATTGCAGAACGTCTGTCATCAGCAGTAGTTATACCTCTTTTATAGCTTGTAACATCTTCGGAATATACATCTGTCAAATCATAAACTATAAATGAACCACGTTCTTTTGATACATAATTTTCTACCTGGGCATATGCTTTTTTAGTAGTACTTCCAAAAAGTTTTGTAAGTCTTTCGGTAGTAGGATTAAACATCATACCGTTATGCCCTTCAATTCTGTCAAGGAACATTTGCTGCGGTATTTTATTTATAAGGTTTCTTGTCTGATAATCTTCTGTTCCAAGCTCCGATGCCCATGCTACACCGTCATTAAAGTACACGAATGTTCCAACGTCTTCATGTGAGTGGAAGGAATCCGGTACACCGCCGTGTGTGGCAAGATACAGTGAATGTTTATCGGTTGTACTGCCCTTTGCGGTAAAGATATCCATACCGCTTGCCAGATAATCAAGAGGAATAAAGTCTATTGAACCGCCCTCCATGTATGAAATTATGTCATAAATATAAGTTGTACGGTACATTTCATCCTTTAAACGCTGTTTTCTGTATGCGTACCAGTTTGGGTTGTCATACATCCGGGCAAATATACCAAGAGCCTGTGATTCAAAATAGTTTGTTCCCGTACAGTCATAATTCGGAGTATCGTGCATAGAATACTGACCTGCAGGGTGCATCATGGAAATTATCCAAGAACTAGTGTTTTCAAGACCCGGTGATTGTTCAATACCATATGTATTTCCAAATACTTCTTGTAGCATCCAATAGCCCATACCTGCGAACATATGCTCTTTCCAATATGACGGAGAGTCTGCTGCAGCACCGTCAGGCATCATGGACTGAAGGAAATATTCTGTACCTCTTATTGAAAGCTCTGCCGTTTCCCATGTAATTTCAGGTGCAACCTCTGCTGTTGCCGCAAGCCATATTATCGGACCTGCAGAACACATTGCGTTGAAATTCGACATGTTATACAACCATGTTGCCTGGCTTCCGCTTTGCATAGTCAACTGTTCATAT
>JAZNVD010000225.1:0-1883 GCA_045592645.1 Candidatus Ornithomonoglobus sp.
TATAACGGGCATCTGACGGATAGTGAAGTACTTGTTCAACACATCAATTGTCGCAGTTGTTCCTGCACGGCGTGCAGATGTTACCGCTGCCGCAGGCTTGTGGTGAAGCGACGGACAGATGCCGAACAGTCTGTCAAGGACTGCAAGTAACGCACCGTTGGGTGATGCGTAATATACGGGTGAGCCTATAACAAGGCCGTCACACTCTGCCATTTTCTCTGACAGTACATTAACACAGTCGTCAAAGACACACTTGCCTGTGTTGGCACAACCGCCACAGCAAACACAGCCGTGAACCGCATCCTTGCCTATCCAGAAAATCTCTGTGTCAACGCCGTTTGCATTTAATTCCTTTGAAACCTCCATAAGTGCACGGTTAGTGCAACCCTCCTTATGAGGACTGCCATTAATAAGTAAAACCTTCATAATCAATTTCTCCTTTATACTTTATATATCTATTATATTCCTTATTTACCACAAAATCAAGAAAAAATACACTATTCATACTTGAAAATTGTCAATTGTCAATTGTTAATTGTCAAATATTCACAACTCCCCGTGTGGCAGATATTTAAAATTCTGCACCTTTGCCTAAAAAAAGTTCTTGCATTATTCCAAATTCTATGGTATAATGGTACGGTATTACGGATAGTCCTCTGCCATGGTCGGCACGAATGTCCCAGAATTTAAAGGAGGATTAAATCATGAACACAAAAGCAATTCTTGATTCAATCGCAAAAGACCAGATAAGAACTGACCTTCCTGAAATCAAGGTTGGTGACACAGTTAAGGTTTACCAGAGAATCGTCGAGGGTTCAAGAACAAGAACACAGATGTTCGAGGGTACAATCATCAAAATCCAGGGCGGCGGTATCGGCAAGACATTCACAGCTCGTCGTATTTCATACGGTGTAGGCGTAGAGAAGACATGGCCGGTTAACTCACCTAACGTAGAGAAGGTCGAAGTAGTAAGACACGGTAAAGTTCGTCGTGCTAAGCTATTCTACTTGAGTGACCGCGTAGGTAAGCCTGCAAAGGTTAAGGAAAAGATATAACTTTGGTTATAATGCTGTGGCGGTGCAACCGCACCGCCATAAAGCAGTTCCTTTTAAATTTGATAATTGAATTTTAAAGGAGCATCTGTATGCTCTTTTTTACTTTATATGAGGTGATTTCTATGAACGAAGAAAACAAAAACGAAATTGTTGAGGAGGTTAAACCCTCAAAGGCAAAATCAATTGGCCGTGAAATATTCGAATGGGCGTATTCAATTGTGGTTGCAATTATAATTGCATTTCTAATCAAGGGCTTTTTGTTTGACATAGTGCGTGTTGACGGACCGAGTATGTCCCCCACCCTTATCCACAACGACAGACTGATTATAACAAAGCTTTTATATGAGCCTGAAGCAGGCGATATTGTAATTCTTGACTCCAACTACACTGAACGTGAGGAGTATTATGATGCAATTGCCGAAGGTAAGGGCAAGGATGACCTTGGCTATCTGGGTGAGTTTAAGGAATATTTCTCACTGCCCCAGAGCCTTAAGAAGGTCTACTATGTAAAGAGAGTTATAGCAACGGAAGGTCAGACGGTTGACTTAATTGACGGTGCAGTATATGTAGACGGCAAGAAGCTTAATGAGCCCTACTACAAGGGTGAAACATATCCAACAGACTCAACAATGGTATATCCCTACACCGTATCGGAGGGTTGTGTGTTTGTAATGGGTGACAACCGAGGCAACTCCCTTGACAGCCGTTCATCACAGCTTGGTGAGGTAGACGAGGATGCAATTTTAGGCAAGGCACAGATAAGAATCTGGCCGTTGAGCAGTGCGGGCGTTACGAAGTAACGCACCTGCTCAGTTATATTCGCCTTAC